>JAUVPA010000166.1 GCA_030598905.1 Acidimicrobiia bacterium | reverse complement strand
GTCTGTTCTTTGTCATCCCTCCACTCTTACCAGAAGGTCCACGGGTTGTGCTGTTCACGGTGGCGGACGATCCCTTCGAGGACGGCATTCGACTCGGATTCCATGGCGCCTCGAGCGAGTTGGCCATTGATGAGGAAGTGATGGCGATCGGTGGCGACCCGGTGGCGGATCTCCGCGTCCTTTCTCAGGCTTCCCCGGCTCTTGTCATTGTCGGTCCCAGCATGGACGCCGTCGTCGCCGAGGTTGCGTCGGACTTTCCGGATGTGAAGTACGCAGTGATGGATCCCGCTCAAGGATGGAGGTTCGACGAGTTGGCCAACGTGACCGTGCCGGTCATCGATGGTGCGAGCGGCTCCTACCTGATGGGCATTGCTGCTGCGCTCAAGACGGAGACGGGTGTGGTCGGTGTGGTCAGCGTTCAGATGGAGGGCTTGGAAGACTTTGTCGCCGGATACATGGCGGGGGTCAAGGCAACCGATCCGAGCGTTCAGGTCCTGGCGCGCTGGATCGGAGCGGGCGACGACGGCCGCAATGGAGGCCTTCTTGACCTCTCGCCGTTTGACGACCCTGCCATGGGCTCTGCGCTGGCCAACGAGTTGATCGCCGAGGATGCCGACGTCATCTACTCGGCTGCCGGCCGCAGCGGTGCGGGGGTGATCGCCGCCGTCGCCGAAGCGTCCAACGCCACGGACAGCCCGCTGTGGGCAATTGGTGTCGATGATGACGAGTTCGTAAACGCTTCAGAAGCGGAGCGCGAGGTGTTGCTGACGTCGATGATCAAGAGCCATGAGGATCTCGTGTTCGACGTTGTTCGGTCGTTCCTCTCAGGCGAATTCGTCGTCGGTGAGGCGGGGTTCGATGTGACCACGGGGCATGTGGGGTTCTCAACTCTCGGCGCAGGAGTGACCGACGTGGAGGCACAGCTGCAAGCTGCCCGCGACGAACTCGTCAGCGGGTCCATCGCTGTGCCCGCGACGACGATCGATCTCGTCCCCGGCTGGTCGAAGCCCGATGTCACCGTCGATGTGCTGTTCAATGGTAAGGCGTGCATTATCGATGGCGATCCGGACATCAGCATCGGTGATGAGGTGGCAATTCGGTGGACGAACGACAGCGGCATCTTCGCCGGCTTCTCGTTCTGGGTCGATGGTTCGAATGTGACGGTCGACGAAATCGCGCAGGCTCCCGACTCGATGGAACTACTTGCACCGCGGGCTCGCACGCAGGGCTTCAAGTTCGCGCCCCGGGTGCCACCAAGGTCTTCTATGGACTTGCCACGCGTGACCAGATAATCATGACCTGCTTTGACCCTTCCAACATCGCCGGGGGCTCTTCTCTTGCCGACATCCTCCCGGTGGCGCCGATCACCACGACGGCATCGGCCCTTGCCGACTCCTACTTCACTGCGTTCAACGACGGCGACGCCGAGGGGGTCCAGGGTCTCTTCGCTCCCGCCGCCACCTTTGGGGAGCTGAGCAGAGACGAATGGGAGTTGTTGCTGGAGTGGAACCAAGCCCAGGGCACGCGGCTCACCTTCCACGACTGTCGCACTACCGAGGGGGCGACAAACGACGTTGCCATCGTCAACTGCGTGTTCGGAACCCATCGTGCGGTGACCGAGGCCGTCGGCGCGGAACCGGTGTCGACCCGGATCACGATGATCGTCACGCCGGACGGGATCACCGAGATCGTCGAGACGACCAGCACCAGCGGCAGCTACTTCGAGGTCGGCGGCCCGTTCAACGAGTGGGTCCTCGTGCACCATGAATCGGATCGGGACCTTGTCGGTGTTGGGAGCTTCCTATCGTGGACCTCGACGGACGAGGCCAGCGAGAGCGGCCTGCTCAACAGGAGGCTGGCAGAAGAGTGGGCCGTCTACCTCGACGAAAGAGGCTGCACCTATCTCGACGGTTGTTGAGCGCTACTCGATCCGAGGCGAGATGGCGCCGGTGAGCAGCCTGAATCGATCGAGCTGATCCTCGTGCCAGATCAGATCTTGTTCCGACAGCGGCTCATCCATGAGGCCCCAGGCGATGTTGTTGGCGACCACCTCGGCGCCGCTATCGAGCCATGGAATGTTTCGATCGTGCCAGACCTCCCGGCCGATGCGAAGCAAGACGATCTGCCGATCCTCTTCGGAGAACGTGTTCTGTTCCCAGGCGTGGGCCAACTCGTGCAGGACGTAGAACTTGGCTTCGGTGCAAAGATCGAGGCGGTCACGCTCCCCGTATTGCCCGTACGTGCCCAGATGGCCCTGGCATCCAGTGTTGGTGGCGTGCACGAAGATCCGTAGCGGTGGGAGTTCCAAGCCGTTGCTCTCATAGCGGTCGATCGCCGCTTCGATCTCCGACCGGAACTCAGCGTCTGCCCCGAAGATGCCCGGTTGGGGTTGGGCCGCGGACGCCTGTCGGACGGTGTTGGCGGGCGCTGGTCCGGCTGTGCCGAGCAGACCCAGCGCCAGCCCAGCGGTGACGGCGAGGCGAATGGCGTGTCTCATTGCCCCGACTCTCCCACCAAGGACTTACACGCGGCTTACAACACCCGTCCCTCGGGGTCGATCCAGTCTTCCGGCTCGACGCCGAGGCCGTCTGCGATGCGATTGATGTAGTTGAAGTATGAGATGACCTGGGTGGCGTCGTGGATCGCCCGATCGTCCCAGCCGGCGGTCCGGAGCGCGGCGATGTCCTCAGGACCGCACCCACCGGGATCCTCAGTCAGCTTCTCGGTGTAAGCGAGCAGCGCCTTGGTCGGCCGATCCAGCCCGGCCATGCGCCAGTCCCGAGCAAAACGGTCCACCAGCTCCTGATCCTCGACCTCCGACCGGAGGTCGTGCAGATGCGCCTGCACTCAGTAGACACACTCGTTCACCTGGGAGGTGACGACGGCGATCATCTCGCGCTGTGCCCGCGACAAAGGCGATTCCCCATACATCACCGTCCCGTACATGCGCATCGAATCGCGCATCGCGGGACCGTTGACGCTCATGATCGACACGATGTGCCAGATCCTCCCGGCCCGGCGCATGGCGGCCTCGTACTCGAGCCTGGTGACCCCGAAGGCGTCCTGAGGATCGATCTCGTCGATATACGGCACGCCGCGAGCCTACCGAGCCGGGGAACCCTCATAGGATGACGGGCGATGACCGACCGCCCTTATGCCGCATTGAGAGATCGACTCGTCGGTTTCAACGGGGTCGTCATGCTGCTCGGCATGGCAGAGACCGGAAAGACCGAGCTCGCCAAGCTGATCGTCGCCGACGCCCTTGCCGAGGGCACCACGGTCGCCTTCGTGGACGGTGACGTCGGTTCGGCCATCGCCGGGCCACCGGCCACCAGCGGTCTCAAGTACGTTTCTGACATCGCCGACCTCGACCCTTCCGTGCCGCCGGTCGAAATGCGGTTTGTTGGATCGACTACGCCCCAGGGGGTGGTGCTGCCCCATGTCGTCGCCGTTGCTTCCCTCGTCGAGATAGCGAGGCCGAACGCCGAGCTGGTCGTCGTGGAGACCTCTGGCGTCGTGGCGGGAGTCGTCGGGCAGACGCTGAAGTACCACCTGTGGGAGCTGATCCGCCCCGACCTGGTGATCGCCCTTCAACGCGGCGAGGAGCTCGAGCCGATCATCGGGATGCTGCGCCGCTTCCTCTCGGCGAGGATCGCCACCGCAGAGCCCGCAGAGGAAGCCATCGCGTCGCCGCTCGAGCGCCAGGAGCGGCAGTCGAAGGCCTTCGCCGCAGCGCTCGCTCCACCGCTCCAGCGGTGGCGGGTGCAGACGACGGTGTTTGCACCGACGCTGCCGGAGGGCTTCGATCCGGCACGCCTCGATGGGATGCTGGTCGGCGTGCTCGACGACGAGGGGCGCTGTCTCGGCCTTGGAGGCCTCGAGTACGAGGACGGTGTGCTCCGGGTGGCAACGCACCATGGTGACGCCATGCGCGGTCTCCGGCTCGGCTCGATGCGGATCGACCTCGAGACGTTCGATACCCAGCGGGTGCGGCTCCGCCAGCTCATCTTCGGTATCTAGTCAGCTCCCCTCCCCGCCTTCAAAAAAGGACGCCTCTCGCCGGGGGAGAGAGCCTGCTCGCGAAAAAGCGGTCAGAAAAACTTGTCGACAACGCGTTGTGCACAAGCACCTGTGGATTGCGGTGGATATGTGGAAAACCCGAGAAATCGGTAGC
>JAUVPA010000139.1 GCA_030598905.1 Acidimicrobiia bacterium | reverse complement strand
TAGCCGGTGCAGCGACAGAGGTTGCCATCGAGGCCGTGCCGGATCTCGTCCTCGGTGGGACTCGGATTGTCTTCGAGCAAGGCGATCGAGGACATGATCATCCCGGGTGTGCAGTAGCCACATTGGAGACCGTGGCACTCCCAGAAGCCTTCTTGCACCGGATGCAGTTCGCCGTTCGTGGCCACCCCTTCGATGGTCGCCACTTCCGAATCGTTGGCCTGTACGGCGAGCATCGAACACGACTTGATCGGTCGCCCATCGACGAGCACGGTGCATGCGCCGCAGTATCCGGTCTCACATCCGACGTGGGTCCCTGTCAGGGCCAGGTCCTCGCGCAAGAAGTGCACCAACAAGGTGCGCGGCTCGACGTCTCTCGTGTATTGAGCGCCGTTGACGGTGATGGATACTTCCAAGGCCCCTCCCTCCGCAGGATCTGCGTGTTTCATAGAAGAACCTAGGCTTTCAACCACCGGTCGTCCTGGCGAGACAGAGAAAGCTTTTCGCGGTCTCATGACCATTTTGGCCGCAACCGGCCGAGTTACTTCCTGAACAAGCCCTTGAACCACTGCCACGCCGAGGAGAAGAAGAGTGAGATACCCTTGACGTCTCCGACCTCGACCGCGGCTGCCTCTTCGACGGTTTCCGCGGCAAGCTTGGCCTCGACACATTCGACGAACTCACGGATGAGCCGTTTCGACATCTCCTTGATCAGGCCGGTGCGGCCGAACTGCGCAGCCGCTCCCGAGAGCACGACGTCGGCGTCGACGTCCACCACCGATCCACCCGATTCACTTGCCTTGACTGCGTACTGCATCTTCACCTGGCCGACCGAACCGCCCGACTTGTCGGTGCCTTTGCCGTCCACACTGCCGGTCTTCGTCGAGGCGTCGGTCGTCACGGTGGCCTCGCCCTCGAAGCTGGCGGTCATGGGGCCGAGCTTCGTGACGAGCTTGCCGGCGTAGACGCCTCCGCCCTTGTCTTCGGTCAATTCGGCACCGGGAAGACAACGGGCCAACTCGGGAACATCCTCGAAGAGCACCCAGACGGAGTCCGGGTCGCGGTCGACTGTGATGGTTTCGGTGATCTTCATGTGCTAGCTGATAGTCGTTCGCTGTTGGCTAGTGGTTGTTGGCAAGAAACGCCGGATCAGTCTGGCGTCCGAACGCTATCCGAGGCTAGCTGGATCGCCTTGACGATGTTCACGTAGCCCGTACAGCGGCACATGTTGCCCGCGATCGCTTTGCGGATCTCCCGGTCGCTCGGATTCGGATCGTCACGAAGGAGCGTGGTTGCGACGAGGACCATACCCGGGGTGCAGAACCCACACTGCACGCCGTGAACGTCGATGAACGACTGCTGCAAGGTGCTCAGCGATCCGTCCCCAGCGGCAACACCTTCGATCGTGGTCACGGAGTGCCCCTCCGCTTGGACGGCGAACGCCGTGCACGACTTGATGGGCTCTCCGTCGAAGAGCACGGTGCAAGTCCCACACGAGGAAGTATCGCAACCGACCTTGGTACCCGTCAGACCCGACTGGCGAAGGAAGTCCACCAGCAGGGTTCTCGCCTCGACGTCAGCAGCCACGACCGCGCCGTTCACATCGATGGATATGAACACGCTACTTCAGGTTGTTCCCGGCTCTTCGCCGCGCATGGCGTGAATTCGTCCCACACTGCCCCGCAGCGACAGACCGGTGCCATGGCCGTAGCGGACTTGAATCATCTCACCGAGGATGCTCACGGCCGTCTCGGCGGCAGTCACGGAGCCGATATCGAGGCCGATCGGGCCGTGGATCCTGGCCAGATCGTCTTCCGTCCAACCCTGGGAACTGAGACGCTCGATACGTTGTCGATGGGTCCGACGGCTTCCCATCGCACCGATATATCTGACGGGGCTGTCCTTGACAACCGGATAGACCGGGTCCTCGAACCGCGCATCGTGGCTGAGCAGGACAACGTATGTCCGCCCATCCAACTCGACGTGATCGAGCACCTCGTCCGGCCAACCGACAACGAGCTCGTCGACGTTCGGAAACCGCTCCACCGTCGCCCAGGTGGCACGAGCATCGGCGACGATCACATGGAAGCCGAGTTCTTTAGCCATCCGGGTCAGGGGCTGAGCAACGTGCCCGGCGCCAAAGATGAGCAAGACGGGAGATGGAGCCAGCGTCTCGATGAACACCTGGCGGTCTCCGTACTCCAGCGTTCTGCTCTGCTCGCGGCCGATGAGTTCCTCGGCATCTTGGAGAACGTCTCCTGAGATGTCTGGTGCGAGCTTGCCTGCCACAAAACCCTTGCCCGCCTGGATGACTGCCTTGGCCCCGGCGTCGGGCCCGGAGATCACAGTCGCGACCGCACCCAAGATCTCGTCGTCTTCGAGACGTCGGACCGCCCGCAGAACCTCCCCGTTCACCACTTCTCGATGAACACCTCGATGGTGCCTCCACACGTGAGGCCGACCTCGAATGCCTCGTCGTCCGCGATGCCGTACGTCACGAGCCGGGGCTCACCAGACTGCAACACCTGTTCGGCGTGCAGCGAAACGTCGTTCTCCACACAGCCTCCGCTCACCGATCCCTCCATGTCACCGGCGGACGAGACCAGAAGACGGGAACCTTCGGGTCGGGGGGCGGACCCCTTGACATTCACCACCGTCGCAACGGCAACGTCCATGCCCTGTTCCGTCCAGCGGTCGTATATCTCGAGAGCGTCTCTCATACGCGACCTCCACTCGCTTGTGTGCTCGACACAGATTCTAGGAGTCGGACGACCTCGCGGAGGTCGAGCAGGCTGGCGGCTGCGAGGAAGTCGTCCACGTAGGGAAGCACGGTCTGCATGCCACGTGTCTCAGGGCGGTAACCGACTCGGCCAGCAAGCGGGTTGAGCCAGACAATCCGCTGCACGGACCTGGCAAATCCGGCCATCTCGACGTCCAGGATCTCGGGATCACCGGTATCCCAGCCGTCGCTGATGACAAGACCGATGGGACCGCCGCTGGTCACCCGTCGTGACCAGCTGCGGTTGAATTCGCCAAGAGCCTCGCCGATGCGGGTTCCTCCGGACCAATCTTCGACTGCGGATGCAACGTCGGCGAGCGCCGCGGCCGGGCTTCGCCTGCGCATTTCGCGCGTGATGCGGGTCAGCCGCGTCCCGAAGACAAAGGCCTCAACACGTCCCAGCCGTCCCTGGGCGGCGTGGATGAAGTGCATGAACATTTCCGTATACCGTTCCATCGAACCCGACACATCCGCGAGAACGACGAGCGGGCGCTTGCGGGGGCGGCGCGTTCGAAACGAGATGGGGATCAGATCGCCCTCCGGCTTGGTCATCGCGCGCAACGTGCGACGCATGTCCGGGCGAGAACCGCTCTTGGCCGGTCGCCAACGGCGCGACACGGTGTCCGCGGGCCTCCAGACCATGCGCGCCAGGAGCTGGCGGACAATCTCGACCTCTTCGGGCGTCAACTCGGCGAAATCACGCGACGCGATCCGCTCGGTGTAAGAGCCACCGACGACTTCGTCAACATCTTCGACGCCGGACTGCGCGTCCGGCGTCGAGAAGTCGATCAGGACGGGGGCTTCGAAGCGCACCGGTTTTGTGTCGGAAGGCTCCTCGAACGGCGACGGCGGGGTTGCAATGCGCATCCAACCACCCCCGAAGAAGCGATCGAATGCTTCGTCGAAGATGGGAACCTCGGATGGGCGGACAACGATCAGCGATCGAAGAGCCGCGTAGACGTCGTCTCGTGAATGCAGGCCGACATGGCCGAGTGCTGCCGCAAGGTCCACGGTCACATGTGGCCCCAATCGAAGCCCTCGATCGCGGATGTGACGGACGAAGCCGACGAGGTTCAAGGTGATCGTCGTCACGTCGGATCGCTCTGGGGGCCGGCCCTTCATCCGACGACCAGCTCAGACACCCCTCTGATCCGAACGCGTTCGATGTCCTCCTGGTACTTCAGCACGACCCCCAGCGTCTCGTCCACCGACTCGGGCGACAAGCGCTCTTCACCGAGCACGACGATGGCCGACGCCCAGTCGAGCGTCTCGGCGACGCCGGGCGGCTTGAACAGGTCCATTGCTCGCAGCTTCTGCATCGCACGCGCCAGCTCCGCAGCGAGGTCATCGGACACGTTCGGAGCCTTCTGTCTCAAGATGGCCACCTCACGCTCGAAATCTGGATAGTCGATCCAGTGATAGATACAGCGCCGCTTCAACGCATCATGGATCTCTCTGGTGCGATTCGAGGTGACGACAACGACGGGGGGGACCTTCGCTTTCACCGTCTCGACTTCAGGAATTGTCACCTGAAAGTCCGAGAGAAGCTCGAGCAGGTAGGCCTCGAACTCCTCGTCCGCACGATCGAGTTCATCGATGAGCAGGACCGGGCGCTGCCCGGCGGCAGACTGCTCGACCGCACGAAGCAGCGGTCGCGCAATGAGATAGTCGCGGCTCATGATGTCGGTGACTTCAGCGTGCTGGCCGCCGGCCTCGAGAAGGCGGATGGCCAGCATCTGACGGGCGTAGTCCCACTCGTAGAGGGCGTGGCTGACGTCGAGGCCCTCGTAACACTGCAGCCGTATGAGTTCCTCACCGAGGATTGCGGACAGCACTTTGGCGACCTCGGTCTTGCCCACACCCGCCTCACCCTCGAGGAACAGCGGGCGACCCATCTGGATCGCGAGGTGAATGGCGACCGCAAGACTGCGATCAGCCACATATCGCTGCTCGGCGAGAGCCTCTTGTACATCTTCGACGGATGCAGGAATCACGAACGGCGAGGTTAGACGCTCACCGGCGCCCCCTTCTCGAGGTCCTGCCGGCCGGTCGTGATCCCGGCGCCAGGAACGGTGGCTGTGTTGGGGCATGCGGCCGGAACGCTGCCCGGTTCACCTAACTTGCAGCACTGATGTTGCAACGCCTCTTCACACGAATCGGCAAGCTCCTCCGCAGCAGAGGAACAGCCGCATTTCT
>JAUVPA010000179.1 GCA_030598905.1 Acidimicrobiia bacterium | reverse complement strand
TTGCCTCATAGGCAACATTCGGAAGCCGTAGCGAGGAGCCGCCGAGAGGCGGCCCTTCTTCTTCTCACCTCAGGCCTAGTGGCCTTGCGACATGGACGGAAACCATGATCCCAGTACGAGCGTATCTCAAACTTCTCAGACGCTACCTGCAGCCCCTGCGGGGCCGTGTGGCCCTGCTCGCCCTGGTGATGTCTGCCGGAATCTCACTGCAGCTGATAAGCCCCCAGCTCATCGCCCGGTTCATCGACGGCGCCGTTGCCGGCGAGGACGCTAGCGAGCTGATTCCGTTGGCGATGTTGTTCATTCTCTTCGCCGTGTTCCAACAGGGCTTCGCCGTGGGGGCGACGTACCTGGCCGAGGACGTCGGGTGGACCGCCACCAACCGGCTTCGCGCAGATCTCGCCGATCACGTCATGCGGCTCGACATGAGCTTCCACAAGTCCAACTCACCGGGTGAGCTGATCGAACGCGTCGACGGCGACGTAACGTCGCTGTCGAACTTCTTCTCGGCGATGATGATCAAAGTCGTCGGCAACGGGGCGCTGGTGGCCGGCATCGTCGTGATGCTGTTCCTCGAGAGCTGGGTCGTCGGGATCGGGGTTCTGCTCTTCACGGTGACGGCGTTTGTCGTCATGACGCAACTCCACTCGGTCGCCGTGCCCTGGTGGAGGGCCGTTCGCGAAGTGTCTGCGGAGACCTACGGATACGTTGGGGAACAGGTCGAAGGTACCGAGGACATCAACGGCAACGGGGCCGGCGCATTCATGCAAGAGCGATTCGCCTCGATGATGCGTCGCTGGCTTCCTCTGGCCGTGAAGGGCTGGACGGGATGGGCGATGCTCTGGAGCACCAACATCGTGCTCTACGGCATATCCACAACGCTGGTGTTCGCGCTCGGCGGCTGGCTCTTCGGCATCGGCAGCCTCACCATCGGCTCGGTCTACCTGGTCTTCCACTACACCGAGATGACCCGCCATCCGATGGAAGAGATCCGCTCCCAGATGGAGGACCTCCAGAAGGCCGGCGCCGCCATCGAACGTGTCGACGAGCTGCTCGCAGCGACGTCGATACTCAGGCCCGAGGGTGACCTCCGCGTTCCCGACGGTGCGTTGAGCGTGCAGTTCGAAAACGTCACGTTCGCGTATGCGGACGACGATGGTGAGAAGGGGCCCGTCCTCCACGACGTGTCCTTCAACATCGAAGGCGGACGGGTTGTCGGCCTTCTGGGCCGCACCGGATCGGGCAAGTCAACGATCGCAAGGCTCATCACGCGGCTGTACGAGCCTCAGGGTGGCATCGTGCGCCTTGGAGGCATCGCGACCTGGGACGCCCATGTCGCCGACTTCCGCGCCCGTGTCGGCATGGTCACCCAGGACGTACAGCTCTTCCGAGCCTCGATCCGCGACAACCTGACCTTCTTCGATCCTTCGGTGACCGACGACCAGATCCTCGATGTCATCCACCGACTCGAACTGAACGACTGGCTGGCGTCGATGTCAGACGGTCTCGACACGATGCTCGAGTCGGGAAGTGGCGGCCTGTCCGCCGGTCAGGCCCAGTTGCTGGCCTTCACGCGGATCTTCTTAGAAGACCCCGGCGTCGTGGTCTTGGACGAGGCGTCATCGCGCCTCGACCCGGCAACAGAGGCGCTGATAGAGCGCGCCGTCGAGCACCTTCTCGCCGATCGCACCGGGATCATCATCGCCCACCGCCTCCATACGGTGACCAGGGCAGACGACATTCTCGTGTTGGACGATGGGCGCCTCGTCGAGTTCGGGGAGCGAGTCGCGCTCATGGCGGACCCCACGAGCCGCTTCTCTCGGTTGCTGGAGACGGGCCTGGAGGAGGTGTTGGCATGACAACGCACGAAAGCCGTGTGCCGATCTCCGCTGTGATCAGCCGTCTCATCGCCAACCAGCCGGTTCGCTACTCGATCAGCCTCTTTGCGTGGACGGTGATCTGGACAATGCCTGTGCTCATCGGTTTCATCGCCGCCGGTTTCTTCGATTCCCTGACGGGTCAAGCCCCGGGATGGGATCTCACCACAGTCTTGGCGGCGCTGTGGGCGTGGGTCGCGGCGCGCATCGTCTCGGTCTTCATGGCCATGCGACTGCACAGCTCGCTGCTCTTCCGGACCAACGCATCCATGAAACGAAACATGTTGTCGTGGATCTACTCCCTGCCGGGCGCCCATCCGGTCGAAGAGACGCCGGGAGAGGTCGTCAGCCGCTTCCGAGACGACGTCGAACACACGATCGAGGCAATGGACTTCACGGTTGATCTGGTCGGCTCGATCGTTTCGGCCATCGTGGCCTTTGTCGTGTTGATGACGATCGACCCCTTCATCACCCTCACCGTCATCACACCGATCGCCATCATCATCCTCATCACAAGCCGGATGGGAACCAGGATTCGGCGGTACCGCAAGGCCGCACGCGATTCGACCGAAGCAATCACCGGCTTTCTCGGGGAGTCGTTCGGTTCCGTGCAATCCGTCAAGGTCGCCGGCGCCGAGTCCACGATGCTCGAACACCTCGAGGACATCAACCACACGCGCCGCAAGATGATGGTCCGGGACCGAACATTCACAGCGGGACTCGAGGCGGTGTTTCACAACACAGTCAGCATCGGCACCGGGCTGATCCTGATCATGGCCGTCGGCTCGTTGAACGTCACCGGGAAAGGGTTGACGATCGGAGAGTTCGCACTCTTTGTGTACCTGCTCAGAGGCGTCACGGATTCGGCCTATTTCGTCGGGATCTTCCTCGCCCGGCTCAAGCAGGCCGGAGTATCCGTCGAGCGGATCGTCGATCTGATGCGTGGTTCGACATGGCGCGATGTGACGACCAACACTCGCATCGACGACCCGGTTCGTGTGGTGTCGGCCGTCGCCCCCGATCCCGTCCCGGGGGCACCCCTCGTGTCCGTCGAGGGGTTGACGTACGCCTACCCGTCATCGGGTCACGGTATCCGGAACATCGACCTCGAGATCGCCCAGGGAGGCTTCGTTGTGGTCACCGGAAGGATCGGAGCCGGCAAGACGACGCTTCTGCGAGCGATCCTGGGCTTGCTCAGCGCAGACAAAGGTGCGATCCGATGGAAGGGATCCATTGTCGAGGATCCGGCGTTGTTCATGGTGCCCCCGCGCTCCGCGTACACACCACAGGTGCCTCGCCTCTTCTCGATGTCTATGCGTGACAACCTGCTTCTCGGTCACGACGCGACCGATGACGAGCTGGTGGCAGCCATGGCGACGGCCACCATGGAGTACGACCTCGAGATGATGGAGGATGGCCTCGAGACGATGGTCGGGCCCAGGGGCGTGCGTCTGAGTGGAGGCCAGATCCAGCGCTCGGCGGCGGCGCGCATGCTCGTTCGCTCGCCTGAACTCCTCGTATTCGACGATCTGTCCAGCGCTCTCGACGTCGAGACGGAGGCCACGCTCTGGGACCGGCTGTTCACCGACTACGCCGGCGCTACTGCGCTCGTGGTCTCTCACCGTCGTCCGGCGTTGCTGCGTGCCGATGAGGTGATCGTGCTTGCCGATGGGGAGGTCGTTGACCGGGGCATCGCAGAGGAGCTCTTGGATCGAAGCCCCGAGTTCCGCGACCTGTGGGACTGAGACGCGTCTGGCGTACGGCAGGCCCATATATGGGCCTGCCGTACGCCCGACCGGGGGGGATCAAACCACCCTTTGGCGGGGAAAAGCTAACACCA
>JAUVPA010000025.1 GCA_030598905.1 Acidimicrobiia bacterium | reverse complement strand
GGTGACGGATGAATGGACCAGTCTGCTCGACCCTCTAGGCGTCATCCTCGACGACCCCGGTGACTGGGATGTTTCCGACGGAGTGCTGACCGCGCCGGGTGCAGTTCCGCGGGCATGGATGCCTAATGCCGTGCTCAACGACGTCACCCAGCACGAATGGGATCTGCGTAATGCACTCGGCATCGACGGTGACCGGTCGGCTCAGTCGATTCATCTGGTCGCTGAGGGTTACATCCGCGGTTTGAGGCCGGCGTTTGTCTCCAAAGGCCTTCCGACATTACGTATCGAATCGGTGGACTACGGCCGAGGATGGAACATCGGCCGGGAGGCGCCAACCGCAACGTTGCGGGCGACGTCTTTCGAGCTGATGCGGACCGTTGCTGGTCGTCGCACCGAGGCAGAGGTCGCGGCGATGGACTGGGAAGGGGACATGGCGACCTTCGCGCCTCACGTAGTCTACGAAGTGAACAGCCTCGCCGACATCAGCCTCGGAGAGCGCCGGTGAGCAACCGTGTTCCACTCGCGGTGCTCGTGTCAGGGGGCGGGACGAACTTGCAGTCGATCATCGAGGCGACTCGAGACCCCAAGTATTCAGCCGACGTGGCAGTGGTGATCTCCGACCGCCCGGGCGTCAAGGCTCTCGATCGAGCGAGAGAAGCCGGGCTGCCCACGGTGGTTGTCGACTGGTCGGACTACGACGACCGAGGCGCCTTCACGAACGAGGTTTGCGACGCAGCTGAGGATCATGGTGCCGAAGGGCTCGTTCTCGCCGGCTTCATGCGCATTCTCGCCCCGGCGGCAATCGACCGCTTCCCAGGCCGCATCGTGAATATTCACCCCGCCCTTCTCCCCGCTTTTCCCGGGGCGCACGCGGTGGACGACGCCCTCGCGTACGGTGTCACAATCACGGGAGTGACCATCCACTTCGTCGACGAACAAGTTGACCATGGGCCGATCATCTATCAGGAGGCCCTGGCGGTGATGCCCGGCGAGGAGCGTGAGGCTCTCCAAGCGCGGATCCAGGCTGTGGAGCACCGGATGTTCCCCGTGGCGATCGATGCACTGGCTCGGGGGCGACTGCACATCGAGGGCCGCATGGTTCGATGGGAGCAGGCATGACATCGATCTCCGTGACCAGAGCTCTCGTCTCCGTCTCCGACAAAACCGGAATCGAGGCGTTTGCCGAGCGGCTCCACGCGTGCGGCGTGGAACTGGTCTCGTCGGGCGGCACGGCAGAACACCTAGAGCGCGCCGGCATCCCCATCACGAGAGTCTCCGACGTGACGGGTACAGACGAGATGCTCGGGGGGAGGGTCAAGACTCTCCACCCGCACATCCACGGCGGGATCCTTGCCGATCTCGGAGACGACGAGCATCGAGAGGATCTCGAAGTCCGCGGTATCGCTGCATTTCAGCTCGTCGTCGTCAACCTCTATCCCTTCGAGAGAACCGTCGGTTCGGGAGCGCTGTGGCACGACGTGGTCGAACAGATCGACATCGGCGGCCCGGCGATGATCCGGGCCGCGGCCAAGAACCACGCCTGGGTGGGGGCAGTGACGTCTCCCGCTCAATACGACGAGGTGGCGACGGCAGTCGAGAACGGCGGTCTGTCCGAGAGCCAGCGCCGCTCGCTTGCGAGAGCAGCCTTCTTCAGGACCGCGGCCTACGACGCCGCGATCGTCGGCTGGATGGAGCGCGGCCAGGAACTCCCAGATCGACTCGTGATGGCGGTCGAGCGGGTCCGCGCCCTCCGTTACGGCGAGAACCCGCACCAGGAGGCCGCGGTGTATTCGGCTCCTTTCGCCTTCGGGTGGTGGCAAACGGCAAGCCAGCTCCAGGGCAAGGAGATGTCCTTCAACAACTACGTGGACGCCGAGGCCGCCTGGCGGCTCGCCTCCGAATTGCCGTGCCCCGCTGCCGTGATCGTGAAACACACCAACGCCAGCGGTGCTGCATTTGCCGACACGATCGAAGAGGCCTTCAACCTGGCTTGGGAATGCGATCCGATGTCGGCATTCGGGGGAGTGATCGCCCTCAACGACACCATCGACGAGGCCACGGCAGTTCGGATTGCCGCGAAGTTCATCGAGGTGGTCGTTGCACCATCAGTGAACGAAGACGCAGCCGCCGTTCTCAAGGGGAAGACCAACATCCGAGTTCTCGTTGCCACCCCGCCGCACGGAGCCGATCTGGGCCTCTCCCGTATCGAAGACGGTCTGCTCGTGCAGCAGCGCGACGTCGGCGAGGAGCCGGAGTGGGCGACGGTCGGCACCAGGGAGCCGACAGCCGATGAGCTGGCCGATCTCGGCTTCGCGTGGACCGTGGCCGCCCACACCAAGTCGAATGCCGTCGTCGTCGCCAAGGATGGAGTTGCCGTCGGTGTTGGTGCCGGGGACCAGAGCCGGATCGGCGCCGCACAGCGGGCTCTCGTTCGGGCGGGAGGGCGCGCCCAGGGTGCCGTTGCGGCATCGGATGCGTTCTTCCCGTTTCGGGATGGCATCGATGCCCTCGCCGCAGCAGGGATCACCGCCGTCATCGAGCCAGGTGGGTCGAGGCGTGATGAAGAAGTGATCGCAGCGGCCAACGAAGCCGGTATCGCCCTGGTCTTCACCGGAAAGAGACGCTTCCGCCATTGACTGCTGAGATTCTGTCAGGAAAAGATGTTGCGGCCGCGGTGAGTGCCGAGGTGGCCGAACGCGTGCAGGCGCTCGGCGACAAGGGCAAGCAGGTAGGCCTCGCCACGGTGCTGGTCGGAGGCGATGCTGGATCGCAGATCTACGTACGCAACAAGCACCGCGCTGCCCAGGCAGTTGGGATGGTCTCGATCGATCGCCACCTGTCATCCACGGTCGCGCAGGCGGACGTCGAGTCCTTGATTGCCGATCTCAACGCGGATGCGACTGTTGATGGGATGATCCTTCAGCTGCCCCTCCCGGCCGGTCTCGATGGAGAAGGTGCCGTGGAGGGGATCGATCCGGCCAAAGATGCCGACGGTCTCCATCCGTTCAACCTCGGACAACTCGTGCTTGATCGACCTGCGCCTCGTCCCGCAACACCTTCGGGCATCATGCGCATCCTGAGCCACTACGACGTTCCCACGGTGGGAAGGACTGCCGTAATTGTGGGTCGTTCGTTCCTGGTCGGACGTCCCATGGCCCTGTTGCTCGGGGCCAGGGGCGTCGACGCCACCGTCGTTCAGGCACACAGTCGCACCCCGGAGCTTGCCTCCCTCTGCCGAACGGCGGACATTTTGGTGGCTGCCGTCGGGAGGCCGCGGATGTTCACATCAGAATTCATCAAGCCGGGTGCCGTAGTCATCGACGTGGGCATCAACCGCACGGACGACGGGCTCGCCGGCGATGTCGACTACGCATCGGCGGCTGAAGTGGCATCGGCTATTACCCCCGTCCCCGGAGGGGTCGGCCCGATGACGATCGCATCGCTCCTCGCGAACACGGTGGAGCTGGCCGAACAGCGCACGACCCAGGGCTAGCTTTCACGCCTCAAGCCCCTACATCTCAGGAGCCTCGTGCCCGAACTCATCACCAAGACCGACTCTGGTCTCCACGTGCCAGACGAGCCCGTCGTTCCCTTCATCGAGGGCGATGGCATCGGCCCCGACATCTGGTCCGCAGCGCAGAACGTGTTCGACAGTGCCGTTGCCAAGGCGTATGGCGGTCATCGGAGAATCGAGTGGACCGAGGTGCTTGCCGGCCAGAAAGCGTTCGATGCGACCGGAGAATGGCTCCCCAAAGCGACGGTCGACTCGTTCCGAACCCACATCGTCGGGATCAAGGGGCCGCTCACAACGCCGGTCGGTGGCGGAATTCGCAGTCTGAACGTCGCTCTGCGTCAGATCCTGGACCTGTACGTTTGCTTGCGCCCCGTGCGCTGGTACGAGGGGGTGCCCTCTCCGGTTCGGCATCCAGAGCTCGTGGACATGGTGATCTTCCGAGAAAACACAGAAGACGTGTACGCGGGTCGTGAGCTCGAAGCAGATACCCCAGGCGCACGACAATTGATCGAATACCTCGACGAGGTCTTTGGCTGGGAAATCCGCCCCGACTCGGGCATCGGAATCAAGCCGATCTCAGCGACCGGTTCCAAGCGACTCGTCCGAGCGGCCATCGAGTACGCACTCGAGAACAACCGCTCATCGGTGACGCTGGTCCACAAGGGCAACATCATGAAGTACACCGAGGGTGCCTTCCGCACGTGGGGGTATGACCTCGTTCGCGAGGAGTTCTCAGATGTTGCCGTCTCGTGGGAGGACTGCGGTGGAGATCCCGGGGACAAGCTTCTCGTGAAGGACGTCATTGCCGACGCCTTCCTGCAGCAGATCCTCACTCGTCCTGCCGAGTACGACGTCATTGCGACGATGAACCTCAACGGTGACTACATCTCCGATGCCTTGGCTGCACAGGTCGGTGGGATCGGGATTGCTCCCGGTGGCAACGCCAACTACGAAACGGGGCATGCCGTATTCGAGGCGACTCACGGAACCGCGCCCAAGTACGCAGGTCTCGACAAAGTCAACCCCGGATCGGTGATCTTGTCGGGCGAACTCATGTTCCGCTACCTCGGATGGGACGAGGTTGCCGATTTGATCGTCAAGGGCATCGAAGCCGCCATCGCCGACAAGATCGTCACATACGACTTCGCACGGCTGATGGACAACCCAACAGAAGTGAAGACGTCGGAGTTCGGTCAGGCGGTCGTCGACCGAATGTGACGTCGGGCCTCGGGGTGAGCCGGGTAGGTTGTGCCCGGTGAGCGCCCTTTCGTCATACTTCATCGCTCCAAGCGACCAGCCTCGCGCTCGCCGCGCTTCGGACGCGATGACGGTGATCGTCGGTGTGGTTCTCTTGTTCTGGACGGCTGTGACCTTCGATGTGCTCACTCTGTTCGAAGAAGCTCTCGTTGCCGTCACCGACGCTTTTCCCTCCTGGATGGATCCGATTTTGTCCCTCGTCTACGGATTCGGCTTCCTCTATGCGATATTCCTGGTCTTTGCAACCGCGATCGGTGGGAGGAGCCGGTTCGATGCGTTGCGCGACATACTCCTCGCCGCTCTCGTCTCCGGCACGATCACCATCTTTCTCGTACAGCGTTTCAGCGATGCCTGGCCATACGTGCTGCCAGAACTGGGCCTCGAGAATCCGGAACCGCAATTCCCGGTGCTGCGCATCGCCCTCGTCACGGCAATGCTGATCGCCGCAGGACCGCACCTCGCCCGGCCGATGAGACGACTGGGATGGGCGATCGTCATCGTGATCGCCCTTGCGGCAGTCGGCCTCGGCTACGGGTTCCCAAGCGACGCCGTCGGTGGCGTAGCCGTCGGCATGATCAGCGCCGGTGCCGTGCTGCTGGCTTTCGGTTCGCCGAAGGGTTATCCGGACAAGGAAACCGTGCTGATGGCGTTGGCGCAGGCAGGGGTGTCGATCGGTGACATTCGGATCGGCGACGTGCAGTCGTGGGGGGTACGTCGGTTGATCGCGACGGCAGACGACGGCACCGAATACGACATCAAGGCATACGGCCGTGACGCCACCGACTCGCAGCTCATGTCGAAACTGTGGCGGGGCGTGTGGTACAAGGCCCAGGGGCCCTCGGTCACCTACTCCCGGATCCAAGGAGTGGAGCACGAGGCGCTGGTCACTTTGATGGCGCACCGGACCGGCGCCTCAGTTCCCGATGTCGAGGCGGCGACACAACCCAACGACCAGGTTGCCCTTCTTGCACTGAGCCGGAGCGGCCCCTCGATGGTCCAACTCGGGGCCGACGATGTGACGGGCGACCAACTCGAAGCGATCTGGCGTGATGTCGCGTCGATCCACACAGCCGGGTTGTCACACGGCGCTCTGACGACAGATTCTGTTCGAATCAACGAAGCCGGCCACGAAATCAGCGACTTCACCTTCGGCTCGCTCACCGCCACGGAATCACAGCAGTCGCTCGACATCGTCGAGTTCCTTTTCTCGACGACGCTGCTGGTTGGTCCAGAGCGCGCAGTTGCTGCTGCACACCGGGGACTCGGAAGCGAAGCCCTGGGAACGGCCCTTCCCTTCTTGCAGATACCGGCCGTGAGCAGCCAAACGCGCAAGCAGGCCGACAAACCGAAGAACGTCATGAAGGCGATTCGAGAGGAGGTTGCCACCGTGACCGGCGAGGAGCTGCCTGCCCCGGCGAGGCTGCGCAGGGTCAGCGGTCGAAACCTGCTGATGGCCGGCTTGCTGTTCTTCGCTGCCTACGCATTCATCCCGATGATTCTCGGTATCGACTTTGCGGCGGTGTGGGATGTCCTCGAGAACGCCAACTGGTTCCTCATCATCGTTGCGCTCGGTATCGGCCATCTGGTGTTCATCCCTGAGGCCACGGGCATGATGTTCGCCGCCGGCATGTCCCTCCCGCTATGGCCGTTGACCTCGCTGCAGGTGTCGGTGAAGTTCATCGGTCTCGCCGTGCCCAGTGCGGCCGGTCGAATCACGATGAATGCTGCCTTCCTCTACAAATACGGGATCTCCGCCGCTCAATCGATAACCCAGGGAGCAATCGACGGGATCAGCGGATTCTTAGTCGAGGCGATGATTCTCTTGACCGCTCTCGTCTTCGGTGACATCAGCCTGGGTCTCGACGTGGACGTCGACGAGGTCAACTGGGGTTTGATCCTGCTGATCATCGTCTTGGTCGTGGCCGGCGTCGTGATCGCTGTATTCCGGATACGGAAATTGCGCGACCTCATCATCCCCATACTGAAGGAGGCGTGGGGATCGCTTGCCGGGGTTTTGAAGCGTCCGAGTCGTGCGCTCGGCCTGCTCGGGAGCAATCTCGTGGCCCGCCTGATCCTGGCCACAACGCTGTTCCTGATCCTGTGGGCGGTGGACTCTCCTCTGAGCTTCGGATCGTGTCTCGTTGCCGTCGTGGCAACCAACTTGCTGGCAGGTTTGGTGCCCATCCCGGGCGGCATCGGTGTCGCCGAGACTTTCATGACCGGCATCCTCGTCGTGATGGGGCTCGACGAGGCCACCGCCTTCGCGGCGACGATCACCTACCGAATGATCTCGTTCTACCTGCCCGCCGTTGAGGGGTTCCCGGCGATGAAGTGGCTGGAGAGCAACGGCTACCTGTAGCTCTGGCCGACGTCTGGCGTACCCCAGGCCCGAATGCGGGCCTGGGGTACGCCAGACGGGTGTTGATCAGCCGATCCACAGTACGGCGTATGTGATGACCGGTGTTGAGGGCGGGTTGACGAATCCCGGAGCGTTGCGGAAATCCCAGATCTCGACCCAATACGCGACACCGTCACCTCGCGTGAAGAGTCCGGCCGACCGATCCACTCGATCATCGGCCACCGTTTGGAGCGTTCCCTTGACCTGCCTTTCGGCCATTTCCCGCTCAACGTCGCGGCTCAACTGAGCCAACTGGCCGGCACCCGCAGGCACGGCATACGAGATGACTTCGACGGGACCGCTCGCTCTCCTCGCGACCTCATCCTCGTCGTAGAGCCGCTGCTCGGTGACGATGCGCTGCGATCCACGCGGTGCCCACGGTCTTCCGCCGTTCAATCGTGCCGCCGACGTGTCCAGCCACTCCTGCACCCACCGCTCCCGATCGGCCGAAACGGCAGGCCCCGACCCGGTCACCACCTCAGCCACCGTTTCGGCCATGTCCTCTTCGGGGGCCGTTCTCCCGTACGACGTGGTGCCGGCGGGGGCCGGCAAGACCCAGTCGGGCAGTCCCGTTGCACGACCACGATCGGACCATCCCACACCGTCTGCGAACGCGGCGACGAAGCTCGATGTGGGGATCGGATCGTCGAGACCAGCTTCCTGGATTCGATCGATGTCGCTCGCTTCGAGCTCAGCGAACTGGGCGGCATGGGTCATCTCGTGAGCGAGGAGTCGAACGAGGTCGAAAGTGGTCAGTCCGCTGTCGAGATCGCGAAACGTCTCGTCGATCAGGTACACGTCGGGCCCGATCGCATATGCCGCGGTTCCGTGCGGCGAGTCACCGGCGGGAACCCGATAGAATCGTCGCACCTGGGCCACTTCGAGGAGTTCGTCTGGCATCTCGAGGATGGCCCGCTCCAGAAGCGCCAACTCGGCTTGATCGGGTTCAGTGTCGACGCCCGAGATCTCGAATCCTGCGACGGTCCGCCGCCAGTCGACTCGTCCCGGCTCGGGAATCTCGAGTTGCACTCCTCCAGGGCCGGGTTGTGGCTGGGGCGTCACTTCGAGCGAGCAGCTCGCGATCGTGAGCATCAATACGGCAACAAGGGGGAGGATCGAATGACGTCTCACGTCTCGACGATTGAACCACATGGATCTGTTTATCGGCCAGATTCGGGGTGTTCCTCGATCATTACTCTTGTGTTGCGCCAACAATCGAGGAGATGTAATGAGCAAAGTCACAGTCGTCGGGGCGGGCAAGTACGGCTCCACCACCGTTCAGCGACTCGCCGAATCCGACGTTGCTGACGAAGTCGTGATGACGGACATCGTCGAGGGTTTGCCCCAGGGCCTGGCTCTCGACATGAACCAGAGCCGGCCGGTTCTGGCATATCGCACCGTCGTCACCGGAACCAATGACTACGCCGATACTGCGGGAAGCGACGTTGTCGTGATCACAGCCGGTCTTCCGCGCAAACCCGGCATGAGCCGCATGGATCTGCTCGAGGTGAACGCCCGCATCGTCTCCGACGTCACCAAGAACGTCGTCGCCGGCTCGCCGGACGCTGTGATCATCGTTGTCACCAACCCACTGGACCAGATGGCCACGCTCACCGCCGACGTTTCCGGGTTTCCCAAGGCACGCGTCATCGGCCAGGCGGGGATGCTGGACAGTGCTCGCTTCGCGCACTTCATCGCCGAGAAGGCAGGTGTGGACATCCTCTCCGTGAAGGCTGTGACTCTCGGAAGCCACGGCGACACGATGGTGCCCGTGCCTTCGCTGTGTTCGGTCGATGGCGTGCCGCTGACCGATGTCTTCGATGAGGAGACGATCGCAGGGCTCGTCGACCGGACGCGAAAAGGGGGGGCGGAGATCGTCGGCCTGTTGAAGACCGGCAGCGCCTACTACGCGCCGTCGGCCGCTGCCGCGGCAATGGTCGAGGCGGTGGTGACCGATTCGAACGCCGAATTGCCGGTCTGTGCCTGGATGGACGGCCAGTACG
This sequence comes from Acidimicrobiia bacterium, assembly GCA_030598905.1. Lineage (GTDB taxonomy): Bacteria > Actinomycetota > Acidimicrobiia > Spongiisociales > UBA5794 > JAUVPA01. Next base: position 1,774 of record JAUVPA010000025.1, on the reverse strand, counting down.
ACATCGAAGGCGTCTATCTCGGCGTGGTAGCGACCTTGGGTGCCGGGGGAGTGACCGGCATCGTTGAAGCCGACCTCACGGAAGACGAGCTCGCCGGCCTGCGCGAAGCGGCGATCGCAGTGAAGGGAAAGGTCGCGGATCTAGAGCAGATAAGTCTCTAGCCGTTAGCTGTAGTCGTTACCAAGAGCGCGAAATCCGACTATCGATGACCGACTGCCAACTTTCGCGTTGTGGCGAAAGTGTCGAGGCCCCGCGTACTCTTCCCTCTGGGGCATCAGCCGCAGTCCTTGCCCCGTAAGGGTTCTTGTCGAGGTGTGAGGACGCCGGTAGAGTTACACGAGTGTCATTCACCTCACAAGCGTGAGACAAGGGAGGTCCATCAGTGAACAAGGGTGAACTCATCGACGCGGTTGCGCGCAACACGGGCGAGTCGAAAGCGCTCGCGTCGAAGATGGTCGACGAGACGCTCGACGTCATCGTCAGAGCAACTGTTGCCGGGGGCAAGGTTCAGCTCACGGGTTTCGGCACCTTCGAGGGCCGCGATCGCAAAGCACGCACCGCTCGCAATCCGCAGACGGGCGCAGAGGTTTACGTACCGGCGACACGGGTGCCTGCCTTCAAGGCCGGCAAAGCGTTCAAAGACGCGGTGAGGCCGGGCTAGTCCCCCTACCACCTACCCAACGCAGAGGAGGAGGCCCTTCGGGGCCTCCTCCTCTGCGTCCCAACACTCAGTAGTCGATGTCCAGATCGCTTTGGACGCGGACGAACTCGTTCACCAGACCCTGGTTCATCATCAGGGTGGCCATGTTGCCGCCGACCTTGACCTTGCCGGTCATGAAAGCCGTCTGCACATTGAGGTCACCCTTGGAGAGGGCCTGAGCCGTCTCGAAGTCGCTGGTCACCGAGGCCTCGGCGCCGTCGAGCTCCCCGAGAGCCATCGTTGCGGCACCGTCGGAGACATGCAAGTAGTAGTCGACGTTGCCGTCGGGACCGTCAGCCACGATGAACTGGAGTCCAAGGGTCTTGCCGGTCATGGCGTTCTGGAATCCGGCGTCGTTGTTCATCGCATCGGTTGACGCCTTCATGTGCTCTTCGCTGAGGAATCTCGCCACCACTTTGCCCTTCGTCGGTTGAGAGACAAATTGTACCCGCGGAGCTTGGCAGCCTCTCATCCGCCTCTCAGCAAACGACCGCGGCCTACGACGTTGTTGCCGTGGTCACCCGTGGTGGCCGAGCCGGGCGAGGTGACGCGGTATGGGAGCCGTGCCGACCCGGTCGAGCTGATCGAGGTAGTTGCGGGTGAGGACGAGTGACCTGCTGATCATGTCGGCGGCCTGGCTGAAGTCGTGAGGAGCGACGCTGAGCGGGCATGGTGGCGGGAGCACGACGAGGTTGGTCTCATGCCGAACGCGATCGATCTCGGTGGCGAGTCGTCGCGCGATCAGGAAACTCATCGAGTGCAGCAATTGGGGAATGGCCCCGCGTGGGGCCTCGGGCAGCGCGCACGCTGTTCCGCTCGTGAGGACGTACACCGTATCGGCCCCCAGGGATACAGCGTGAGACATCGGTGCATAGTTGGCAATTCCACCGTCGAGGAGGTGTCTTCCGTTCCACGACACGGTGGGGAACACACCGGGGAGCGCGGCACTTGCGAGCACAGCGTCCAGCACAGGCCCCGATGACAAGCGCACCTCCTCACCCGTGCGTGCATCTGGCGTAATGACGTGCAGCGGTACGGAGGCGTCCTCGAGGTCCGTGATCTGCAGAGGGGTAG
>JAUVPA010000026.1 GCA_030598905.1 Acidimicrobiia bacterium | reverse complement strand
CGTCAACATAGGGCTATGCAGCGTGGTCGAACAGACACAAAGTGTCGGGGACGGCCTAACTAGTTAGGCCGTCCACAACGGCGTCGGGCATCAGCTGTCGGCTCTCCGCATTCAGAACCGATTACCCGACGGCCGATAGCCGATAGCCTCCCCCCATGATTCGCATCAACGCCGAACTGCTCGTTCCCGGTCGGGGGCAGCCGATCGACGACGGGACCGTCATCCTCGACGGAGACAAGATCTCGTTCGCCGGAACGACTGCCGACGCTCCCACCACACCGGACGCCTCGGTAACCGAGGTGCAGACCGTTCTTCCCGGCCTGTGGGAGTGTCACGCCCACTTCGCCGGCATCCCCCGGCCCGATCTCTTGGCGCTCGTCACGGAACCTGAATCTCGGCGCGCCGCGAGAGCAACGGTCGATCTGTCGAAGACATTGGACGGCGGCGTGACGAGCGCCCGTGAAGTGGGGGGTCTGGGCCTTCACATCGCTCCGGCCATCGACGATGGATACGTGCGCGGCCCAACGATCTATGGAGCGGGGGGCGTCCTGACGACAACAGGCGGCCATGCCGATGTCCACAACGTCCCTCTCGACGCCCTCGACCACGTCGACCACTTCGGGATCATCTGCGACGGCGTGCCGGAGTGCCTGAAGGCCGTCCGGACGAACCTGCGAGCCAACGCCAAGGTGATCAAGGTCTGTGCTTCAGGCGGCGTCATGTCCGAAGTCGATCACCCCATCCACCAGCAATTCTCCAACGAAGAACTGCAGGCGATCGTTGAAGAGGCGGCACGCGCGGAAAGAGGCGTCGCGGCGCATTGTCATGGCAAGCCGGGGATCATGGCCGCCGTCCGTGCCGGAGTGACGACGATCGAACACGGAAGCTATCTCGACGAAGAAGCTGCCGATCTCATGTTCGAGGCCGGCACGACGCTGGTGCCAACTCGGTACGTCATCGATCAGCTATCGCGACACAGCGAGTCGATGCCCCGCTACGCCTACGAGAAGATGCAGGAAGTCGCCGGCCACCACGAGCAGGCGCTGAAGCTCGCCGTCGCCAAGGAAGTCCCGATCGCTATGGGCACCGACATCTTCGTCTCAGGCGATGATTACGGACAGAACTCGCGTGAGATCACCCATCTGGTGAATGCGGGCATGACACCGCTCGAGGCCATCGAGGCGGCAACCGCCAACGGACCGACGACTCTCGGTCTACAAGCGCCGGATTCGGGACAGCTTCGCGCCGGGTACGACGCCGACGTCATCGCCATCGACTTCGATCCGCTTGAGGAAGTCACGGCGTGGGGAAACCCCGACAGGGTCACCCACGTGTGGAAGCGCGGGCGCCTCGAGAAGAACCCCGGGCTAGTCGTCCACTAGGGCTCGACGTACTTGGCGAACTGGGCATCCTCGGTGCGGAGGAAGAATTCGCCTTCCTTCTTCTCGTAGAGGAAAGCGTCGCTGACGATCGACAGAATGACGTCTGCCTGTTCCATGACGGGCGGTTCACAGGCGCGTTGCGTGACGGCAAGGGGGCCGACCGTGATCTTGTTCCCCGCGTCCGTTTCGTATGTACCGGTGAAGTTATTGCATCCATCCGACCCGGAGACTTGGTCGCTCTGGAACGCGATTGTCGGTTCGGTGTCGCCGATCACATTGACCGGCCCGTCGCCAACGTCGTAACCGGCAAAGTTCCAACTCGTTTCGTCAATGTTCGATGCTGTATTCCCGCAGGCGACGAGCCCAAGCCCAACAACGGCCACCAGGCCGACCATTCGCCTCACGCAGAACGCTCTTCGGGAAGGTCGGATCCGAGTTCCTGAATGGGCACCAGTGTGGGATTGACTCTCTCCCGAACCACCTCGCCGTCGATGACAACGCGGGCGATGTCGGTACGGGCCGGAAGCTCGTACATCGTCTCGAGGAGCACCTCTTCGAGAATCGCGCGCAGCCCGCGTGCACCGGTTCCTCTCCGCATGGCCTGTTCGGCAATGGCGCGGAGCGCGTCGTCATTGATGATCAATTCGACGCCCTCCATCTCGAAGAAACGTGCGTACTGCTTGGACAGCGCATTGCGCGGCTCGGTGAGGACCTGGATGAGATCCTCGGTGGACAGATCGTCGACGGTTGCCACGACGGGGAGGCGCCCGATGAACTCCGGGATGAGCCCATAGGAGATGAGGTCTTCCGGCATCACCTGGGAAATGATCTCGGTGGGTCGGCCGGCAATAGCCGATCGGACCTCGGCGCCGAATCCCACGGTCTTCTTCCCGATGCGATGTTCGATCACCTCTTCGAGGCCGGCGAATGCGCCGCCGCAGACGAACAACATGTTCGTCGTGTCGATCTGGAGGAACTCCTGGTGAGGATGCTTCCGGCCGCCTTGAGGCGGAACGGAGGCGATGGTGCCCTCGATGATCTTCAGGAGCGCCTGTTGCACGCCCTCACCCGATACGTCGCGAGTGATCGACGGGTTCTCGGCCTTGCGGGCGATCTTGTCGATCTCGTCGATGTAGATGATCCCCCGCTCGGCTCGCTTGATGTCGAAATCGGCAGCCTGAATCAGCTTCAGCAGAATATTCTCGACATCCTCGCCGACGTAACCAGCCTCGGTGAGCGCCGTCGCATCCGCGATCGCAAACGGCACATCGAGCAGTCTGGCGAGGGTCTTCGCCATGAGGGTTTTGCCAGACCCCGTCGGTCCGACGAGGAGGATGTTCGACTTCTCGAGTTCGACATCATCGTCCTTGGTGCGTTGCCCGGCGCGAACCCTCTTGTAGTGGTTGTACACGGCCACAGCCAAGACCTTCTTGGCCTGATCCTGACCAACGACATACTGGTCGAGGAAGTCGTAGATCTCGTGCGGCTTGGGCAGCTCGGTGAACGAAACCTCTTCGGTGTCGCCGAGCTCTTCTTCGATGATCTCGTTGCAGAGTTCGATGCACTCATCACAGATGTAGACGCCGGGACCGGCGATCAACTTCTTCACCTGTTTCTGCGACTTGCCGCAGAAACTGCACTTCAGAAGTTCCGATCCCTCGTACTTGGCCAAGTGGCTGCTCCCTGCCTATCCGGCGACGGCTTCGAGCTGTCGTCCCGTGAGGACCTGATCGAGAACACCGTACTCCAGAGCTTCTTCGGCACCGAGCCAATAATCCCGATCGGTGTCCGCTGACACGATATCGAGCGGCTTGCCTGTGTGCTCGGCGAGGATCTCGTTGATCTGTTCGCGTGTCTTCAAGATCTCCCTGGCGTGGATCTCGATGTCGGTGGCCTGTCCGCCAAGCCCCGAGACGTGTGGCTGGTGCAGCATGATGCGCGCGTGAGGCAGGGCGAAGCGCTTGCCCTTGGCCCCACCGGCGAGGAGGACGGCGGCTGCCGAAGCGGCGAGACCCATGCAGTACGTTGCCACATCGGGCTTGATGAACTGCATCGTGTCGTATATCGCCATCAGCGCCGTTGTCGACCCGCCCGGAGAGTTGATGTATAGGGCGACGTCCTTGTCGGGATCCTCGCCCTCGAGGTGGAGGAGCTGAGCCATGATGATGTTGGCGACGCCGTCGTCTATCGGGGTGCCGAGGAAGACGATGCGGTCCTTCAGGAGGCGGCTGTAGATGTCGAACGCCCGCTCTCCGCGAGGCGTCTGTTCGACCACGGTTGGGACCAGATAACTCATCTCACTCCTCGGTACTCGGTTCGTCGGTGGGTTCGCCGTGTTCATCCGCCTCCGCAGCTTCAGCCTCGGTTGCGGGGGAAGTTGAGTCCTGGCCGGAGTACCCACTCTCCTTCTCTTCAACTTGCTCTTCAACTTGCTCTTCATCGGCCTCGTCACCGTCTGCCGCTGCAGCGGGTGGGATCGGTGTGAGGTCCACCGGGCTTCCTTCGGAGTCGACAGCCTTGGCGTCGTCGACGAGCCGCTGGAGCGCCTTGCGTTGCAGGATATCACCGGCCAGAGATGCTTCTTGACCATCGAGCGCGTCTCGGACGTCGGCGAGGTCGTTCCCCGACTGGGCGGCGAGCGCACTCATGGCCGACTCCAAGTCGTCGGGAGTCACCTCGATGCCTTCGATCTTGGCGACCCCCTCGAGCAAAACACGCGTCGCCAGGGCAACCCGTGCCTGCTCCCTGACGTCGGCGATGAACGTCTCCTGGTCCTGGCCGGTGATCTGCATGTAGTCCGGGAAGCTGATGTCCTCCTCCTCCAGCCGGTGGAGCAGGTTGTGGACGCGCGCCTCGACCTCCGCATCGAGCAGCCCGTCGGGTATTTCGATATCGAGATCCGATACGACGGCTTCGACGACGCGGTCCTCGAACACGGCGCTGGCGTTCATCACCTTCAGCGCCAACATGTTCTGTTCGATGGCCTCTCGCAGTTCGGCAACCGACTCGAATTCGGTTGCGTCCTGCACGAGATCGTCGGTGAGGTCCGGCAGTTTCTTCGCCCTGACCTCTTTCACAAGCACCTTGAGAGCTACCGGTGATCCTCCGTGTTCACCGAAACCCTCGGGGAGGGTCGAGGGGCCCTCCCTTATGTCACCCGCCGAGGAACCGGTGAGCAGCTCGTCGAGGCCGGGAAGGAAGGACTGGGATCCGACCTCATAGAGAAGGTCGTTGGCTGAAGCGTCCTCGAGGATGAGACCGTTTCGTTCCACGGTGATGTTCACCATGACGAAGTCACCCTCGTCGGCAGGACGTGAGGCCGGCTCGAGGTCGGCGAACTGGTTGCGCAAAGCGTCGAACTGCTGCTGGATCTCTTCCTCGGTGACTTCGGGTCGTTCGACCTCGATCTCGAGGCCGCTGAAGTCGGGGATCGCCTCCAATTCGGGCCACAGCGTGATGCGCACATCTACCTCGACACCGCCTTCGTCGGCTTCGCGAACGTCCGAGACCTGGGGAACGGTGACCGGCTCGAGTCCGTTCTCGTCGATCGCCGAGGTGACGACGCCGGGGATCGCTTCCTCGATCGCCTCGGAACGGAGCTGGTCGGCCCCCACCATGCGTTCAACGACCGAACGGGGCGCCTTGCCGGGGCGGAAGCCCTTGATCTTCATATCGCGTGAGAGTTTGCGAGCCGCCTTGTCCTTGGCGTTTTCGAGCTCGGATTCGGCGAGGTGCACGGTGAGCGTGCGCTCGAAGCGGCCTGATTCAGTGACCTCGGTCTTCACGGACGGGTTCTCCTCACGCGGATTGTGCTGATTGGGGTGGCCGACGGGATTTGAACCCGCGACCTCCTGGACCACAACCAGGCGCTCTAACCAAGCTGAGCTACGGCCACCATGCAGGCGGGACCACCCATTCCCGCGGTTGGGGAATCGTAGCGAGCGTCGCCGCCCAACGAACCAGCGTCAACGGCTGAGTCGACTCTCGGCAAGGCCGTTCAGCATCTCCAAGACTGTCCGGTTGGCGAGATGAGCGGTGATCTCGCCCGGACCGTCGTACGGCGGGCTCACCTCAACGAGGTCGCAGCCGGCAATCGGCAGGTCGCGACAAATGCGCCGTACTGTGTCGAGGAGCTGCCGGGCGGTCAGGCCTCCGGGCTCAGGCGTCCCGGTGCCGGGTGCAGCAGAAGGATCGACGACATCGATATCGACCGAGACGAACACGTGGTCGGCACCGTCGGCTGCATAGCCAACAGCTTCGTCGACGACGACATCGAGTCCCCGGTCGACGATGTCCGACATGAAATACCACCGCATCTTCTGTTGGCGCATCCACTCGACCACCGGCGGGCGCGGCCAGTAGCCACGTAACCCGATCTGGACGAAACGTGGCCCCGGCACCGAACCCTCTTCGATGAGTCGCCGCATCGGAGTGCCGTGCCCGTGCAGCCGGCCGAAGTGGTCCTCGGCGGTGTCAGCATGGGCATCGAAATGCACCAGCGCCACCGTGCCGTGGCCGTGATGATCGGCAACGCCCCCGGCAGTGGCATACGTGATCGCGTGATCGCCGCCGAGCACGATCGGAACGGCCCCACTGGCGGCGATACCGGCGATCGCGGATCTTATGGCGTTGAGCCCGTCCTCCAGATAGCCGGGCGGGGTGATGATGTCGCCGGCGTCGACGACGTCCATCACCTCCATCGGGTCGATGCCCGTGGGCAGATGGGGGCGGTGACCGTCCGCTTCGAGGTAGTCCGCCTCGCGAATGGCCTTCGGTCCGAAGCGGGCGCCTGCCCGGGTGGTGGCCCCCCAGTCCATCGGTGCGCCGACAACAACAACGTCGTGGGAACCGAGATCGTTCAGGTCGGCGCGGCGCAGCCCGACGAAGCTCTCACTGGACCACCATCTCGTTCCCATATCCATCGAGACGCTAGCAAGCAAGGAGTGAGCCAGACCGCGAAACAAACTTGCCCAAGCCCCCTTCATTCGGGCACAATCCCTGTCGGAGGCGGTTCGCGCCGCTCATGCTGCGCGACACCGTCCAGAGGGGAAGAATCTTCGGTTTGGCGGGGTGATCCACCCACTACCTACACCGTCGAGCTGAGGAACCTTTCTGCAGTGTGACCCTGCCGCGTTCCCCCTGCGTCGGCGGGGTCTGCTGTTCACCTGTCCTGGCACCGTGAAGCAGGGTGGCACCCCCGGCAGGACTCGAACCTGCAACCTGCGGATGAGAAGTCAGTTCCGGGCAGTACGGCACTTATGGATGGCGGTATTGCTGGTTCCTGGCGTCGCTGCCAGCACTCCAAAACTGTTTCGGTGTAGGTTCGGATTCCCAAGGGTGAGTCGTAGAAGTCTCGACTGCCTGAAGCGAGTGAAGGGGAACATCCATGCATGCCCGAGTAGTCACATACAACCTCAACGTTGACCAGTGGGACGATGCGATTGCGGCGCTCGAACCGGTGATGGGCCAGATCGGTGCCTTCCCTGGATTGAAGTCCTGGGTGAATGTCGGTAACCGGGAAACGGGTAAAGGAACCGCCATGGCGGTGTTCGACACCTTGGAGGCACTCGAAGCTGTGACAGACCAGGTGAACCAGATACTGGCTGGTTTCGGCGCCTATTTCTCGGCACCGCCGACTGTGGACATCGGCGAAGTCGTTGCTCACATCGACAACTCCTGAGCCGGTCCCAGCCTCTCTCAAGCAGCTACCACAGACGCGACGGAAGGTCAGCCGCCGACGCCCACATCGACTCAGTTGCAACTCGCTGAGCATCGTGAACTGCATCGGGTGGTGGAGGAGAAACTGGCGGATTGGTGGTCACCGCGCCAGATGCGCGGTGGCTGCGTCGCACATACCCTTAGAAGCGTTGAGCCACAACGGTTTCGGCTGGCACCCCCGGCAGGACTCGAACCTGCAACCTGCGGATTAGAAGTCCGCTGCTCTTTCCAATTGAGCTACGGGGGCTCGGAAAGCGCCCGGCGACGGTCGAGCGGGTGACGGGAATCGAACCCGCATAGCCAGCTTGGAAGGCTGGAGCTCGACCATTGAGCTACACCCGCGGGTTGCGGAGGATACGCAGCTCAGCGCTTCATGGCGATGAGCAGGCCGTCGAACAACGGCAGGATCTGGCTCCACAATCGCTCGTCTGCCTTTGCCGCGTCGTTGAAGTTGCGCAGCGCCACGGTGTTGTGATCGTCGGCTTCACCGTCGACCACCCGGCCATCCCACAGGACGTTGTCGGCCACGAGCAGCCCGCCACTTCGCAGCCGGGGGACGGTCAACTCCATGTACTCGACGTAGCCCGGCTTGTCGGCATCGATGAACGCCATGTCGAACTCGAGATCTGAAGGCAACGACGCGATGGTTTCTGCCGCCGGTCCGATGTGCAGCTCGATCCGATCTGCGACGCCGGCACGTTTCCAGTGGCGCTGGGCGATGGCCGTCCACTCTTCGCTGACGTCACATGCGATCAACCGACCGTCGTCCGGCAACACCAAAGCCATGGCGAGCGCGGAATACCCGGTAAACGTGCCGACTTCGAGGATCGTCTGCGCCCCGGTGATCTTGACCAGGAGTTGGAGAAATGCTCCCTGTTCGGGGGCAATCTGCATGCCTGCCGTAGGCAGTCGTGCCGTTTCCACGATGAGATCGCGCTGCACGGAGGTCGGCTGTGGTGCCCGTGCGCTCAAGTAGGACTCATGCTGTTCGTCCAGGAGAAATGAGTGACGGGTCATCGTCGGGCTGGCCGGATTTGAACCGGCGACCTCCTGCTCCCAAAGCAGGCGCGCTGCCAAGCTGCGCTACAGCCCGTTAGTGGTGTGTACCTCGACAACACGGTACCGGGTATGGAGTTCTGTCACACCCACCCGGTACGGTCGATCGATGAAGCCTGAAGTACCACAGGATCTCCTCGACCGCGCCGCCGAATGGAGCGAGCTCCACCGCTGGGAACGGTCCCAACTCGGAAAGGCGCTGCGCCGCCTCGGCCTGACTTACGGCGAGATCCGCGAGCTCATCCCGGTGCCGAAGGGCACCCTGTCGTACTGGTGCCAGGAAGTCGCTCTGTCCGATACGCAGATAGCGGCAATCAAGTCACGGAGCCACAACCAAGCCGGAGTACCGAAGGACACGCAGTGGCGACGACGGGAAGAGATCGCCACGATCCGAGCCGCAGCCTGGGACTTCGGCACCAATAGCATCGACGATTCGGCCTTCGTCGCAGGCGTCGTTCTTTACTGGGGCGAAGGATCCAAAACGCGCAACGATTTCGCCGTCGCCAATAGTGACCCAGCGGCGCTGCGCCTCTTCGTCAGCTGGACGCGGCGCTACCTCGAGCCGGAAGCACGATTCGTGCTTGCGATGCACCTCCACGAAGGCAACGACGAGGCAGCGGCCCAGCAGTACTGGCGAGAGTCGATCGGGCTTCCCGGCGCGCCATTCACCCGTACGTTCATCAAACCCCGCGGGACGGGCCACCGGAAGAACCACCTCGTCCACGGGGTGTGCCGAGTAAGAGCGCGTAACGGTGCCGACAAGTGGAATCGAGTCATGGTGTGGATCGACGTCGTCCGAGAGTCCCTTGCGGCCTAGATACGTCTCGTTGATAAGCTCTTCGGGGGTCGCTAGCTCAATCTGGCAGAGCACTTGACTCTTAATCAAGGGGTTGTGGGTTCGATTCCCACGCGACCCACACATACCGGGTTCGAAACCCGAAACGAAGCCCCTGCGGGGGCTTCGTCGCGTGTGGCTGCGCCAGGCCCGAAGGCGCCGGCGACAGCTAGCTTGGCTCAATGGCCCCAGCGGCACACGAGCCCGCGACGCCCCGCCCCGATGGCTCAACAGAGCCATGGTCGGCATTCTCCGCATCCCGGGCCTGCAACGCCTCGTCGGGCGCTCAACGGCACTCGTCAGCTTCACCGGTCGCCGCTCGGGAAGACAATTCACCACCCCGGTCACCTACGCGAGAGCCAACGACCACATCGTCCTGACCTACCACAGGGGCCGGAACTGGTTTCGCAACCTGTCCTCGAATTCACAGGTGCAGCTCCGCCTCGCCGGACGGGAGGTCGAGGGACCCACCCAGGTCGTCATCGACCCGGTTGAAGCGCAAAAGGACCTGACCATCTTCCTCGAGGCGCTACCGAAGACGGCAAAGGCCTCAGGCACTCCCCTGGATGCCAATCGCCGAGGCGATCAGATCACAGCCGCGAACCTGCTTGACTCAACAGTTGTGGTCCGCGTCGACGTCGAGTCCACTTCCACCGACGTGACCTGAGGCCTCGCTGCGATACGCTTCTTCGTCCGACACGCGGGCGTGGTGGAATTGGGAGACACGCCAGGTTTAGGTCCTGGTGGGCGAAAGCCCGTGGGGGTTCGAGTCCCTCCGCCCGCACTCCATACGCTGCAAGGGTTTTCAATTGCGGCCCGGCCGTGTGGTTCGGAGCCATTTTGGGGCGACTGCAACCCGATTGTGGCGATCGGGCGCTCTCGCCCCGGTTGCGCGTAGTTGCGCATGTGGCGCCCAACGCGCAGGCAAGCTCATATGGGCGGGCCCGGTGTCGGATTCGGCCCAGCCGGTTTTTGGGGCAGCTCTCGGGCAGGACGATCGCGTGCAGTTGGGACCGTTCGCTCTATGGCACCGTCGCGTACAGCTGCCACTCGTCCGGGACTCCCCTGAGCCGATGGGTTCCTCGATCCTCGAATGTGAGGCCCGACCCTGTGATCGTTTCCTTGACTGTCCGTGAGACGAGGACCTCGCCCGGCCCGGCGAGAGACGAGATCCGGGCACCAATGTGCACGGCGATTCCAGCGGCTTTGCCATCGACGACCTCGATTTCGCCTGTATGCAATCCTGCCCTCATCCCGATCCCAAGCGGACTGAGTGCCTCGATCATTGAGTGCGCCGCGTGGACGGCGCGGGCGGTTCCGTCGAAAGTGACAAAAAAACTGTCACCTGCAGTGTCGACTTCCTGTCCCCGCCAACGCTCGATTTCAGCTCGCACGATCTCGTGGTGGCGGGCCAACAGCTGATTCCATGCCTTGTCTCCCATCGAACTCAGCAGGCCAGTCGAGTCGACAATGTCAGTGAACAGCACCGTTGAAAGAACTCTGTCGGGTGCGGGGATTGTTTTGCCCACAGCCTTCAACGCTTGTCGGTAGTCCCTGATGTAGGCGTCAGCGTGAAACAGGTAGTCCTCATACAGGCGGGTCTTGAACAGAGAAGCAGTGAACACGATCGCCCAGTCCGCGACCGGCAAGATGTAATCGTCATCAGCGCGGTGATAGAGCGACCATTTCCTTGCGTGCTCTTCCGACCGGAAGAGATTCATCCGGCTTCAGTTGAACGCCGCTGAACCAGTTCGCGAATGTGCAAATGGTGAAGGCTGGTATCCAACGGCCGACTCGGGGTCTATCTCGAGGATCTCGTTGTTGCGTGTCCGGACCCGGATGGTTTCTCCACAGTCGAGACAGCGGGTTTGAGCCGTCACTTCCCGGTCGGGAAACAGCCAGCGCACGGCCAGCGTCTCCATG
>JAUVPA010000189.1 GCA_030598905.1 Acidimicrobiia bacterium | reverse complement strand
GCCCCCCCCCGCCCCCTCCGCGGGTCGCCGCCGGTTCGGGCCAACCCCCCCCCAAAATACCGTTCGGGGCCCCCCCCCACGCGTCTGTTCAGTTCTGGAGGGTGCGCCGGAAAGCGACGATATCGGCGAGGTCCTGGTCGTCCAACGACGGATTGCCACCTTTCGCCGGCATGTCAACTCCGGTGGTGTTGTCGGGATCCGACGTAGAGCGCCCCACCTTGATGAAGGCAAACATCTGGCCATCGTTGTTTGCCGCCACAAAGGCATTTCCTTGGAGTGCCGGGCCGAGCCCGTCGATACCCTGGGCATCTGCACCGTGACATGTGGCGCAGGTTTCTCCGAACAGCCGTTCACCTTCGGCGGCGATACCGCCTCCGTCGCCGCCGCCACTGGGAGGGGCCGTTGTGTCGGAGCCGTTGTCGGAGCCCCCTCCGCTGCATGCGGCGGCAACGAGCGCCACCGCAGCAACAACCATCAACAATCGTCTCATGGTGTCCTTGCCTTTCCTGTTATCCGTCGTGATCGTGTGCGGTCGAGTCCATCTCCATGGCGTCGCCGTGGTGGTGGCCGACGAGGCCGTCGGTCACCGGCAGTGCCGCCGCGAGGTCCCACGTGATGGCTTCGCCGTCGATGTCGGACGCGAACCGGGCAGCCCGGGCCGCGTCGCCGAAGGCGAGGAGACCGTGACCCATGGGAGAAGCCACGGCGAGCGTAGGTACGTAGTGTGCCTGTCGAGCATCGAGCCACTCTTCGGTCTCGAAGTCTGCCACCCAGATCTCACTCGCAGTGTCGAGTTCTTCCGTCTCGCGTCCCTGGAGTATCAGCCCTCCGACGTCGTCGAACGTCTTCTCGGTGCCGTCGTCGAGGCGGTAGGCGGCTGCGAAGCGGGCGTCGTCGATGATCATTCCACACTGAACGCAGATGTCGCGTCCGAAGTTGATCTCGGGAGGCCCACTGTTGGCCTCAGCCGTCGCACACGCGGCAGCGAACAAGCCGAGAAGGACCGCGATCACCAACAATCTCGGTCTCATAGGTCGTTCCTGGTTCTGAAGCGGACCCAGGCGAGCGTGGCCGGCACCGCGATCCAGAGTACGAGTGTGATGAGAAACGCCGGCAGTAGAGCGTCGCCGAGAGTGTCGATGGCATAACTGCCGGCGGGCCCGAGGACGTCCAGCGAGCCTGAGAACGTAGCCAGGGCGGCGAGGCGAAAGGCTTCTATGGGATTCGCTAGTGCGGAGAGGAAGAGGACGTTGACGGGCATCTGTGTTGCCGCCGAGGTGCCCATCAGACCGAGATCACCGAGAAAGACGAACACGAGCCAGAAGAAGATGGCCGTTCCGAGTGCCGCGCTGCTCGTGCTTGTGAAGGTGCTGATCAGCATCCCTACACCGAGCATCGCTACTGCGAGCAGCCAAGCGAGCAAGGCGATCCACAGGAGTGTTGCGGGTTGAGCCTGAACGCCTCGCATTGTCGTGAGGAGGCCTGCGACACCGAACCCCCCGGCGACGGCAATGGCCAGAGCGGCAGCCAGCCCGCCGAAGGTGCCCCAGAAGGTTTCGGTGCGGCTCACGGGATGGCTGAGCAAGAAGCGCAGCGCTCCGCTTTCGCGCTGACCGGCAATGCTCTGCGCGCCGAGGGTGAGGCCCATCAAGGGGACGATGATCTGAACCAGCGTCACCAACGAAGCAGAAGTTCGGCCGAAGCCGGCGTAACCGGTGATGCCGGTGTCAGGAAGGGCCACGGTTACGAGCAGGGCGGCGAGGCCGACGAACGCGGCCGTCCACAGCCAAAACCATCTGCTGTGAAGTGCCGTGCGCAACTCCTTGCGGGCGATCGTGACGATCGTCCCGACTTGGGGTCGTTCCGACCAGAGAGGTGCGGTCGCGGTCGTCATCGCCACACCTCGAGATCCTCGATGTGCACTCCCGCCTCGTGCAGGGCTGCCACAGCAAGTCCCTTCGACTGCGCCGAAACTTCCACCAGGACACCCCTCGAGTTCATCTGAGCGTTGAATCCCTTGGTGGTCAACACGTCGAGCGCCTTCGAAGCGTCGCCGTTCGACGTGATGAGGTGCAGCCAAGCTCTCAGGCCGAGTTTCTCCGCGAGCTCCATGGGAGCGCATTCGGCGGTCACGACGCCTTCTTCCATAGCAATGACCCGGTCGACAAGCATGCCGACCTCCTCCAGGTGGTGAGATGTCACCACCAACGTCCGCCCTTCGTGGCGAAGCCCTTCGAGCAGGCGAACAGCACCGTCCCTTGCCGCCACATCGAGATTGGATGTCGGTTCGTCGAGGAGGAGAATCGGTGGGTCGGGGAGAAGCGCCGTTGCGATCCCGAGGCGTTGCTTGAGCCCACCGGAGAGCTCTCTCACCCGTTTGTCGGCGTGTGCCCGTACGTCGACGATCTCCATGACTTGGTCGACGCGTTCCTTCGCAAGTCCGCGGAGGGATGCCGAGTAGTCGAGGAGGTCGACGACGGTCATGTCGTTGTAGAAGGAGAGCTCCTGCGGCACGTATCCGATCATGGAGCGGACGGCCTTTCCGCGGGATCTGGCGTCGAGGCCGTCCACCTCGATCGTGCCCTCGTACCTGACGAGTCCGAGGATGCAACGGACGATCGTGGTCTTGCCGGCTCCGTTCGGTCCCCACAGTGCCACCGAGTCCCCGGCGGCAACCTCGAGAGAGAGGTCCGAGACGACCGTGTGGCTTCCGTAACGTTTGGTGAGGTGGGAGACCGAGATCATGGTGTCGAGACCTTCCGGCTGCGTCCCGCAGCCAGCACCAGCGTCGCGGCACCGGCGAGTAGTGCGACTGCAACGACCGCTCCGCCCAACAGAGGCTTGGCATCGGCCGAACCGACGGCGGGGGCCAGCTCGACGGGTTCGATCAGCGGAGCCGTGTCTTCGAGCTTTGGTCGGGGCCGGAATACCGGAAACATCCGGGCGGCAAGGTCGACGGCTCGCGCCGCGGGCGTTTCGTCGAACAGGCGGAGTTCGGGATGATCGTCTGTGAGCTCGGAGTAGAGGTCGGCCGAGACATAAGGCACATCGCCGAGCCCATCACCGTCGGCGTCGTAACCGGCGAAGTCGCTCCAATAGTTCCCTGAACCGTTCACCGTCCACGTGTTTCCGGAGAAAGTGCCGGAGCCCTGAACCCCGACTTGCTCGCCGTTGTCGATGAACGCGTTGTTCGTGAAGATGTTGTTCTTCACAGCAGGCAAGAAGGTCACGCCGACTCGGTTGTATGCGAAGACGTTCGAGTCGAATGTCTGCGTCACGCCGGCGGCCGACGGCGAGTTGTCGAGGTAGAGACCGACCCGATTCCCGACGAAGCGGTTGCCGGTGGCGGTCACGCCATCCATGTCTTTCAAGCCGAGGCCATAGCCGCTGGGGCCGT
>JAUVPA010000130.1 GCA_030598905.1 Acidimicrobiia bacterium | reverse complement strand
CGGCCGTCATCGGCTATCTGGCCATCGCACTACTCATCCGCATCCTGGCCAAGGTGGGGTTGGCCCCCTTTGGGGTCTACTGCGTCGTCGCCGGCCTCGCCTCTCTGCTGTTCCTCTGAGCCGTTCTTGCGTAGATCCCCGGCGAAATGCGCCGGCGACTTACGCAAGAACGGCGATCGGTCACATTCCGTAGGCGGAGCTCACGCGCATCTGCTCGGCGATGTGCACGTTCACCAGCGCAGGCAGGCCACTCTCCTCGGCTCGCTCCAGTGCCCCTCGGAGCTGCTTGGGGTCATCAACGAACTCGCCGTAGCCACCGAGTGCCTCCACCACATCGTGATAGGGGCGGACGCCGATATCGGAGCCAACCATGCGATCGGGGTACAGCATGCGATGGATGACCTTGATGTTGTTCCACGCCCCGTCGTTGCCCAACGCCGCGACGACGGGCATCTCGTGGCGAACGAGCGAGTCGAACTCGAAGCCGTTGAAACCGAAAGACCCGTCGCCGAAGACGATCCCGACGCGTGAGTCGGGCGAGACGGCTTTTGCCGCCATCGCGAACGGGGCACCGACACCGAGGCAGCCAAACGGACCGGGATCGAGCAAACCTCCTGGCTTCGACGTCTGCAGCCACTTGGCCGTTGTGGAAACGATGTCACCTCCGTCTGCGGCGACGATCGAATCCGATCCGAAGAACTCAGCGACTTCGCGGCCAAACCGTTCGGGGTGCACCGGCGACGCGTCAGACAGGGACGCCTCAACGGCTACCTGCTGCTTGTCGCGCTCGACACCAAACACGTCCTCCGTCCATGCCCGGTCCCCGGTGACGCCGAACTTGCCGGCCATGGCGGCCAGCTGGGCGACGACTGTCCCCGGATCGGCAACGACACCCACCGATGCACCGCGGTTCCATCCGACGCGAGATGCGTCGGCATCGATCTGAATAATCGAAGCGTCGAGGTTGACACGCTGGCCGAAGCCCGTACGGAAGTCCCAATCGACACCGAGCGACAGGACAACGTCCGCCTTGCCGAGGGCGTAGGACCGCGACCGATTGCCGAGATAAGGGTGACCGTAAGGCAGCGAGCCACGACCCAAACTGTTCAAGTAGACCGGTGCTCGGAGGGCAAGGGCCAACTCATCCAATGCCTGGGGAAAACCCGGCTGCGAGGTCCATCGCAGACCCGTCCCGCCAAAGATGACCGGCTGCACTGCGGAAGCCAAGGCGCTCACGATCTCGGAGAGAACGGCGTCGGCTACTCCGGCCGGGTGATTGGCCCGATATCCCGTCGGCCACGCAATGGCGGACTCCTCCACCATGTCGGCGGAGATGTCCCAGGGGATGTCGAGGAACGTAGGGCCACCGCGTCCAGAAAACGCTGCCCGTGCCGCCGTTGCGACGTACTCGGGGAGGCGGGCGGCCGACCGGGCGGTCTCGGCCCACTTCGTGATGGACCGGAACAACTGTGGGTGATCCATCTCCTGAAGCCCGCCTCGAAGATCCTCAGAGGTGAGGTGACGGCCGCCGATCAGGAGCATCGGAGTGTGGGCATACCACGCGTTGGCAACACCGGTGAGCGCATCGGTGACGCCTGGTCCGGCCGTCACCACTGCGACACCGAGCTTGCCGGTCAGTCGCGCGTACGCGTCGGCAGCATGAGCTGCGGCCTGTTCGTGGCGGACGTCGACAAGCTTCATCCCTTCGAGGACACAGCCATCGATAATGGGAAGCACATGACCTCCGGTCAGCATGAAGACGGTGTCAACCCCCTCCCGGCGCAAAGCCCTTGCCACCACCCGGCCGCCGTGAATCTTCGCCATGTCGCCTAACTTCCCGTCCATGGATCTCTCCGACCGCGCTCGAGAGCGTCTCCAACGCAGCACAATCGGCTGGCTGACGACGGTTTCACCGTCCGGTCAGCCCCAGTCGTCACCAGTCTGGTATCTCTGGGATGGGGATCGGCAACTGCTCATCTTCAGCAGAGACAACACGCCGCGAGCGCGCAACCTCGCTACCAACGACAAGGTCAGCTTCCACCTCGACGGCGACGGCCTCGGGATGGACATCGTGGTGCTTCAGGCAACGGCCGTCATGGATCGGGACCACGCACCGGCGAACCAAGTGCCCGAATTCATCGACAAGTATCGCGGCTATTTGAACGCATACGGCTGGACTCCGGACTGGTTCGCCGAGAACTATCCCGTCCCCGTCATTCTCACGATCGGACGCGTCCGAGCTTGAAGACGCGGGCCGTGTTCGGAGCCGGGCGGCATAAGCTCCCGGCTGATCGCGTTGGAGACACCGTGGCCCTGTTCAGCAAAAAGACCAAAGCGCGCAAGCTCAACCACATCTCGGAGCTCCAAGAGCTCACCGAGACGGGCAAGCCCGTATTGCTCGACTTCTACCAAGCCGGCTGTGCTCCGTGTCAGGTGATGGACGGGATCATGAACGAGCTGGCACGGGAGTACGGGGAATCGGCACACATCGTGAAGGTCGACATCCACCGCGTTCCCGGCGCCATCGAGACGTTCGGCATCCGGGCCACCCCCACGATCGTCCTGCTCTCCAACTCTCAACGCAAACTGTCGAAGAAGAAGCGTCAGCGCAACGGCGGCGAACCTCCCAGGAAGCGTGTAACGCAGCGTTTTCGCACGTCGGGCCTCGTCAAGAAGGACCAGCTACAGCGCTCCCTCGAATCCAACGGGGCAGTTCCGGTCGCCTGAATCAGCGAGACACCACGAAGGCGTCGACTCGCCGTGGTGGCTCAGACGTGGCCGGGAGGACCTTCGATTTCCGAGAATGCGCGTCGCCGCGACTCCACGATGTCGTGGCAGATCTGCTCGAGGCTGTCGGTCAACCACAGATGAGCCGACTTGCCGGGCCGGAAATCTGCCTCGGCGAGCCCCTGGATGCGACCCTGGTCCTGGAGCTTTTTCACCTGGCGGTGGTTGTTGACCGGCTGCAACTGATAGACGCCGAGCGTCTTTCCCCCTGCCGTGTTCAGAATCGAGAAACACGGGACATCGGACGGCCCATCGGCGATGTAGATCATGTTGCGCATCGGCACCCGGCGCTGAGCTTCAGACATCCTGGCGTTCACATCGATCGTGCGGTTTCGGTTGGTGCCTTTGTTGATCTCGAAAAGGGCTCGAGTCTTCGACGTGTTGTCGATCTGGTAGCCGACGTTGCTGATCGGCGCGGCCGCGGCAACCGGAAGCTGGGTGAGGTAGCCCGGTCCGGCCGGCGTCTCGATGAAGGTGTTGGCCCAAATGCCGTCGACGTGTGAGGCGATCGACGAACCTTCGATGATCGCCCGTAGACCTGTCGACACGACGTAGTGCTCGACGGTGATGCCTTCCTTGGCGAACTCTTCGTTGGAGGCCACGTGTTGTCGCGTCTCTTCGAAGAAGTCCGGTATGCCCGGCGAGGGATGCAGCTTTCCGCCGAGTTGGCGGAGACGATCGTTGGTCAGGTCCTTGAAGATGCCCTCGCGAACGTACGTGAGGAGGTGACCGAGGTAAGCGGTGTCGGATTGGATGGGCACGCCGAGCCGCTGGTAATGGTCGACGAGGCCCTCGACCTCAGCCCAGAAAGTGGAAGCATCGACGCCGTACTCGTCGAAGATCGGACCCTGCATGTTGCCGGGAATCAGGGTGCGGTCGAAGTCCCAGACAAAGGCAACGACCGTTTGGGTATACAGCGGAGGAGGCATGTGTTGAGGTTAGGAGGAGGACGGCTGATGGGGCCGCAGCACAAGCTCAGGCCACCTCGTAACAACCGAATTCGACCCCGACGCCGTCGGTCCACCATCCCTGGAGCCGGCACGGCACTCCCCGCAGAGCAAGGTGAGCCTCGCCGAGCCGATCGATTCGGGTGAGCACCGTGATCGACCAACCGCGCTCGGCGAGCGCCCAGGCTGCCACCGCAACGATTGCCGGATCTGCATCCTCGTCGAGCACAACTTCGACTTCGTGCTGGGCCGGAATCGATACAGCACGAAGGGTTCCCGCCCCGCCGGGAGCCGCCACGAATTCCGCGAGTGGGCCCGTCTCTACCGTCTCGAGATGCGATCGGTACACCGATTGCACCACATCGACGACTTGATCGACTTCGGTGGCGACCTCTTGGACCGCTACTGCCAATGGGACCTCCAAACGAGTTACATCATTGTAATTCGTTCTGGGACGTGTCGGCAAAGGTTTCCCAAACGTCTTGGCGATGAAGAGGTGCCCGTCAGGCAACCGTCAGGAGGTATGCGCCCTCACTGTCGTCCCACTCGTACGTCACGTAGCCGCGGGCGGCTGCAGCCTTGACGAATTGGAGGAATGACGAATAGCCGAACCGCTTCTCCACAAAGCTTGGATCCCGCTTGCGCATCGCGTTCTTCAGACCGGAGAGGTCGACCGGGTTCCCGTCCTTGCCCAGGGTGGCGACGACGTCGTGCAACAGAGCGAACGCCGGCTCTTCCCCTCTCCCGCTCGCTGGGAACGTGACGACGGGATCCCCGGCAAGGCCCTCATCGTTGAGCTCGATCACGTTGCTTCCCTGAAGATGACGCAGCAGCTCCCCGAACGCACGGAACCCGTAGTCGGCTTCATTGAAGGTCGGGTCCTTCCTGATCAAGGCCCGTTTCAGGTTCGACGAGCGGACCTGACTCCCCGCCGTCCTCTGTATTCCGGTGAGTGTTCTCGTGATCAGCGCGGCGAGGTTATCCACGTTCTTCGCCGCCTCGCGGTCCTCCGGAGTTGCTTCCTTGGAGCGCTCGGGCGTCGGGAGGTCGAGTCCGTCCAGATTCTCATAGAAGAGGAACTCGTCGCAGGCCGGTGGAAGCAGAGCCGACGTCGAGCCTTTCAGTCCGACACCGATAACGCGCTTGTCCAACTCCCGGAGTTTGTTGACGAGAGGGGTGAAGTCGCTGTCACCCGTGCACACCACGAAGGTCGTTACGTACTCCCTCTCGAATGCCAGCTCGATGGCATCGACGGCCATCTTGATGTCGGCGGCGTTCTTGCGAACAGCGCCCCGGCGCTGGGGGATTTCGATGAGTTCGATTTGGTTGTCGGTGAGCATGCGGCGATCGGCCTCGAACGACGTCCAATCCGCATAGGCCCGCCTGACGACCACCCGACCTCTCTCCGCCAGGGCGTCTGCAACGGGTTTGAAGTCGAAGTCCATGCCGAGATCGTCCCTGGCGCCGATCGCGAGGTTCTCGTAGTCGATG
>JAUVPA010000099.1 GCA_030598905.1 Acidimicrobiia bacterium | reverse complement strand
GCCAAGAGAGCTGAAGCCAAGAGAGCTGAAGTGGGCCTGATCGGCCTTGCCGTGATGGGATGCAACCTCGCCCTCAACCTCGAGGAACATGGGTATCGCGTGGCCGTCTTCAACCGAACGACGGAACGTGTCGACGAGTTCGTAGCCGGGGCACCGGGGAGGCACCTCGTCGGAACACGCAGCCTCGAGGCTTTCGTCGCGGCCCTCGAAAGGCCCCGCCGCATCATCCTCATGATCAAGGCGGGCGCACCTGTGGACGCACAACTCGACGCGCTGTTCCCTCTTCTCGACCCGGGAGACGTCATCGTGGACGGCGGCAACAGCCTTTTCACCGACACGGAAAGACGATCCGAGCGCGCCGCGGGGCTGGGGATCCACTATCTCGGTATCGGTATCTCTGGTGGAGAGGAGGGTGCTCGTCACGGTCCGTCGATGATGCCGGGCGGCGACCCCGTTGCCTGGTCTCTCGTCCGAGACATGCTCCAGGACATCGCAGCTGAGGCTCAAGGAGAACCGTGTGCCGACTGGCTGGGACCCGGCGGATCGGGCCACTACGTCAAGATGGTCCACAACGGGATCGAGTACGGGGACATGCAGGTCATCGCGGAGGCGTACGACATCATGCGCCGCGGCATGGGACTCTCGGCGTCCCAGATGGAAACCGTGTTCGCCGACTGGAATGAGGGCAAACTCGACTCCTATCTCATCGAGATCACCGCGTCGATCATGAGTGTTGTGGACGATGACGGCGAACCACTTGTCGACAAGGTTCTCGACGCCGCAGCACAGAAAGGCACAGGCAAGTGGACGGTGATCGCGTCCATGGACCAGGCGGCTCCCGCAACTCTCGTCGCCGAGGCCGTGTACGCACGCATCGTGTCGGCTCTCATCGACGACCGCCTCGCGGCTGCAGATGTCTTCGCCCGCGCGGCGCAGACAATCGACGGTGATCGAGCGTCGCTCATCAGTGACCTGGAGGACGCCCTCTACGCATCCAAGATCATCTCGTACGCCCAGGGATTCATGCTCTTCGCTGCTGCTAGTGACCAACACGGATGGAACCTGGACCCCGGAACCATTGCGTCTCTCTGGCGCAGCGGCGCCATCATCAGATCGCGATTTCTCAATGACATCACGACGGCGTTTCGGGTGCGTCCCGATCTCCCGAATCTGATGGTCGACGACTTCTTCGCCGCAGAACTCTCCGCCGCCGAACCCGGGTGGCGAAGAACGGTCACACGGGCGATCGCGGCAGGAATACCCGTCCCCGCCTACTCCTCAGCGCTGGCCTTCTTCGACGGCTATCGATCGAAGCGTCTCCCCGCCAACCTGATCCAAGCCCAGCGCGACTTCTTCGGGGCCCACACGTACGAACGGACCGATCGACCGAGGGGTGAAAGCTTCCACTCGGACTGGTCCGGGCGCGGAGGGACGTCGTGAACGGCGACGAGTGCCGCGACCACTTCGCCAGCCAGCGGGTGGCGAGGCTGGCAACGGTGGGTCCCGCCGGTCCCCGGATCGTCCCCATCACGTTTGCCTTCGACGGTGGAAACATCGTGAGTGCCATCGACGACAAACCCAAGACCACCACGCGGTTGCGGCGTCTCACAGACATCGCCAACAACCCGCGCGTGGCGGTGCTCGCCGATCACTATGACGAGGACTGGAGCCAGCTGTGGTGGGTCCGGGCTGACGGAATTGCACAGATGGTGGAGCACGGTGAGGCCATGGAGCGTGCCATCGACCGGCTCGCCGAGCGTTATCCCCAATACCGAGAGAGTCGTCCCCGCGGGCCGGTCATCTCGGTTTCCGTCACACAGTGGTCCGGCTGGTCGGCGGCGGAGACCTGATGCGGACCTCCCCCCGGATCATGCCGGCACTGATCACGGCCTTCACGCCCGATGGCGATCTCGACGAATCCGGACACCGCCACAACGTATCCGTCATGGTCTCGCGAGGACTCAGCGGTGTTGTCCTTGCGGGCTCGACCGGTGAAGGGCCCTATCTCGAACCCGGAGAGCGAAAGACGCTCACAACCATTGCGAGAGATGAGATGGGTACAGCCGGCTTCGTCGTCACCGCTGTTTCTGCCGAATCGGTGCGTCAGTCATCGGCCCAAATCGGAGAAGCGGCGTCGGGCGGCGCTGATGCCGTCCTCGTCATCACGCCCACGACGCTCGTGCGAGGAAGAGACACCCTCGTCGAGCAGTTCTACCTCGATGTCGCCGACGTTTCGCCGCTTCCTGTTGTTCTCTACAACGCCCCCACCGTCACGGGCTACGACCTGCCCGTTGCGGTGATCGCCCAACTTGCGGAGCACCCCGTCATCGTCGGAATCAAGGACTCAACCGGCAAACCGGAACGTGTCGGGCCCATCCTTCGAGCGGCGAAGGCGTTCGTCGTGTTCTGCGGCACGTCGCGGACGATCCTCGCATCCGTCGAGGCCGGCGCACACGGTGCGATCACCGCGTCATCGAACTACGCGTCGGACCTGGCCACCGCAGCGCTTGAGGGAGATGTGGCCGCACAGAACAAGCTCAGCGTTTTGACGGCCGACATCGAGAGCCGCGGAGTGCCAGGCACCAAGGCCGCAGCCGTCGAGTCCGGGCTCACGGGTGGCACTCTGCGCAAGCCGCTGCGGTGAAGGTTTCGGTTACGCCGACGATGTTTCGTCGCTCCCGGCGACTTCGATAAGGCTGATTCGCCGACCCCGCATCGAAACGACCCTGAAGGACCAGCCGGCCGCCTCGACCACGTCCCCCTCGTCCGGTACTCGCCCCATCAGCCCGAGGACCAGACCGGCGGCGGTCGTCCAGTCGCCCTCCGGGAGTTTCGTGCCGAGCAGAGAAGCGAGGTCCTCATCGAGAACTCCGCCGTCGACAAGCCAGCGGCGCCCGCCAGATTGGATGATCTCGGGAGTCGGTTCGGCATCCTCGTCGGCCAAGGTCCCCACGAGTTCTTCGACTATGTCCTCGATCGTCACGATGCCTGCTGTCCCTCCGTGCTCGTCGACCACCACTGCGAAATGTGAAGCCCGGGCCTGCATTTCACGAAGAAGCTCGACGATGGCCGTCCACCTGGTGACAAAAAGCGGGGACCGCGCGATCCCGCCCACGCGAAACGCCAAATCATCAGCGCCGACGAGATCCCGGATCCGAGCCACCCCGACGATGTCATCGAGATCTGTGCCGCGAACGACGATGCGTCGATGTCCGGAGCGAAGTGCAACTTCGAGGGCATCTTGGACCGAAACATCCTGATCCACCGACACGACATCGACGCGCGGGATCATCACATCCTCGGCGACTCGATCCCCCACCACAAACGCCCGCTCGAGGAGCATGTGATCCTCGCCCGTAATCTCGCCTTCGCGGACGGCGTCGGCGGCCAGCCGCCTCAGCTCGCGTTCGGTCACCGTCGGTGTTGTTGCCATGCCCTCACCCCGGGCGTGAAGATCGGCGAACCACACGAGCCCGCGCACGATCGGATGGAGAAGCCACAACAGCCACGCCACCGGCAAGACGAGGGCAAGCGCGACCTTCGTCGGGTGGTGAAAGGCATACGTCTTCGGGATCGCCTCCGAATAGACGAACAGAACCAGAGTCAGCACCGCCGTTGCGATGGCGATGCCCAGGTTGCCGAACCAGCGCTCCGCCAAGATGCCTGTGACGGTGGCGGCCCCGAGCTGGACGAGCAACACGGTGAGGAGGATCGTGTTGAGGACAAGGGGGAGATCATCGAGGAGCCCGAGCAGACGCCTCGCCCGCTTGTTGTCCTCGACCATCGTCTCGATGCGGACTCGCGGCACCCTGATGAGGGCGATTTCCGCAGCCGCCAGCACGACGGCAACTGCGAAGCACACCACCAGGATGACGATTGGGAACAGGTCGCGGCTCAGGTCCATCTCCGCCAGTCAACCAGAGGGCTCCAGTCTCCGGTATGGGCGTTTCGGCCCAAAAGGGTCTTTTGGCCAATCAAGCATCAGCGCGGAGTCCGTTACCGTGCCGTACATGCGGATTGGAGTCTCGCGAGAACGCGCGCCCCGAGAGCGACGTGTCGCCGTCGTACCCGCCACCGTCAGGATCTACCGTGAATGGGCGTGGGATGTCACGGTGGAGCCCGGCGCTGGCACCGCTGCCGGTATTCTCGACGCCGACTACCAGGCGGCTGAGGCGGTTTCCGGTGACCCGAGAGGCGCCGATTGCAGGCTCATCGTCGGACCTCCGTCCCTCGAAGAGGTGGCAGCTCTCGAAGCCGGCTCTCTTCTCATCGGTCACCTCGACCCGTTCGTCAGACCCGACCTCGTCGCGGCCCTGCGCGACGGCGGTGTCACGGCGCTCGCCGTCGAAGCCATCCCTCGCACGACTCTTGCCCAGAGCATGGATGCCCTGTCGTCACAGGCGACTGTGGGCGGGTATGCGGCTGTGCTCGCCGCCGCAGCTGAAGCTCCGCGATTCATGCCGATGCTCGTGACCGCAGCCGGAACGATCCCCCCTTCTCGCGTTCTCGTCCTCGGCGCAGGTGTCGCCGGGCTCCAAGCCATCGCTACCGCGAAACGCCTCGGCGCCATCGTCTTCGGCTACGACATTCGCGAGGACACGCGAGAACAGGTAGAAAGCCTGGGGGCGAAGTTCGTCGCGGCACCAACCGAGGGAGCAGACGACGGCGGATACGCCCGGGAGGTCAGCGCAGACACCCAGGAACGTCAGCTCGACATCCTTGCTCCTTACGTTGCCGAGAGCGACATTGTCATCACGACGGCACAGATTCCCGGCCGACCCGCGCCGCGTCTGGTCAGCAGAGAGATGGTCGAGTCGATGAGCGCCGGATCCGTCATCGTGGACATGGCTGCGGGAACGGGAGGTAATGTCGAGGGGAGCGTCGCCGACGACGCCGTCACGATCGGTGGCGTCACCGTCCTCGGACCCACCAATCTGGCGAGCCACGTGGCCGCCGACGCCAGCCGCATGTACAGCCGCAACCTCCAGGAGCTGCTGGCACGGATGCGCTCCGATGAAGGCCTCGACGTCGACCTCGACGACGAAATCGTCGGCGGAGCGACGATCACACACGGCGGAGAAATCGTGCATCCCCAGGCAAAGGACCGGCGTTGAGCGATCTCTTCATCCAGGGCATCGTCGTCTTCGTCCTCGCCTCGTTTGTCGGCTTCGAAGTCATCTCCAAGGTCCCGCCCACTCTCCACACACCTTTGATGTCCGGCGCCAACGCCATCTCCGGAGTCACGATCGTCGGTGCCATAACGGCAGCCGCCATCGGTGAGGGGACGGCGGCAGCGATTCTTGGTTTCCTCGCGGTTGTGTTCGCGACCATCAACGTCGTCGGCGGCTTCTTGGTCACGGACCGCATGCTCGGGATGTTCAAGAGGAAGCCAAAGAAGTGATCGCCCTGTGGTACCTCGGTGCTGGCGTCCTCTTCATCGTCGGTCTGAAGGGTCTCGGCGGTCCTCGCACGGCACGGCGGGGGAATGCCCTCGCCGCGCTCGGTATGTTGCTTGCCGTCGTCGTCACAGTGCTCGACCTGGTCGACCAGCCGGATCTGGCATGGTGGATCGTCGGAGCCGGGCTGCTTGTAGGCGGGGCGATCGGCCTGGTTCTCGCCCTCCGCGTTCAGATGACGGCCATGCCCCAGCTCGTCGCCGCGTTCAACGGCTTCGGTGGTGGTGCGTCGGCTCTCGTCGCCGCGGCCGAGGTGGTCCGATTCGATGGTGATTTCGCCACCGAAACCGCGATCGCCGTCGCCCTCTCCATCGCGATCGGGTCTCTGACGCTCTCCGGCTCATTCATCGCTTTCAGCAAGCTGCAGACCATCATCACGGGCAGGCCGGTTGGGCTCCCAGGCGGGCCGGCATTGAACGCCGTCATCGCGATCGCAACAGCAGCGGTCGGCGTGTGGGCGGTGGTATCCGGCGAGTCGGCTGCGTACTGGACCCTGGCGGGAGTCTCCTTGCTTCTCGGCGTCACAGGCGTGCTTCCCATCGGCGGCGCCGACATGCCGGTTGTGATCTCGCTGCTGAACTCACTTTCCGGTGTGGCCGCCGCCATGGCTGGCCTCGTCATTGGAAACCTGGCGTTGATCATCGGCGGTGCTCTGGTCGGCGCCGCGGGGTTGATCCTCACGATTCAGATGAGCGAGGCCATGAACCGCTCGCTCAGCAACATCTTGTTCTCGGGTTTCGGTGGCGGCCCAGCGGCCGCCGACATCGGCACCAAACCTGTCAATCGGGCCACTCCGCACGACGTAGCCATCGCGCTCGGGTACGCCGAACACGTGGTCGTCGTCCCCGGCTACGGATTGGCCGTTGCCCAGGCACAACACGCCGTTCGCGACCTGGCCGACGCTCTCATCGAACGTGGAGTCACCGTCGAGTACGCCATTCATCCGGTTGCCGGACGAATGCCCGGTCACATGAACGTGTTGTTGGCCGAAGCTGATGTGCCGTACGACCTGCTACTCGACCTCGAACACGCCAATCCCCGTTTCCCTCAGACGAGTGTGGCGCTCATCGTGGGCGCCAACGACGTCGTCAACCCCTCGGCTCGTGATGACCCCAGCTCACCGATCTAT
>JAUVPA010000153.1 GCA_030598905.1 Acidimicrobiia bacterium | reverse complement strand
TCGCCAACGGCGGGATCCCGCGAGAGCTGTTCGGCAGTGAAGGAGTTGGGAACCGAAAAACCGGGGAGAATGCTCCCCAGGACGTCGCCTGCAACATGCAGGTACCGAGGAAGATTGTCGTCGAGGCCGGGAGCAGAGAGCACCGCAGCAGAGGGCATGGGCCGGTCGTCGAGAAGGTATCCGCTGCAGATGAGACCGCCAAGCGAATGTCCGTAGAGCACCCACGGCTTGTCGAGGGGAAGGACTTTGGCTTCCACGACGAGCTGCACGTCGTCTCCAAAGGTCTGAAAGTCGTCGACGTGGACTCGTTTTCCCCCGGACTGTCCGTGACCCCGCAGATCGAATAGGTGGACGTCGATTCCTCGTGACGAGAAGAACTCGGCGACGTGACTCCACCGGCCGCTGTGTTCACCGGCGCCGTGCACCACCACCATCGCGGCCCAGGGGTCCGCCGCAGGCCAGTGCCGTGTCGCCAGGGCAACACCGTCTTTGGTCTCGAGCGAGCCGGTGTCCTCATTCATTGCTAGCCATCTCCTCCAGCGCCGCGAGTGCTGCCCCGACGATTCCCGCGTCGTTCCGCAACGCGGCTGGACGGATCTCGGCCTGGGCAACAAGCATCTCGCCGTACATCTCGAATCGTTTGCTGATGCCGCCGCCGATGACGAACAGGTCCGGCCACAACAAAGTCTCCAGGTAAGCAAGGTACTCGTTGACCCGATCGATCCACTCCTCCGTTCCGATTCCGGCTTCGGCTTCCCCTTCCACAAGTCGCGATGCCGCGTAGAGCTCTGCAGCGCCCCCATGGAACTCGAGATGCCCAAATTCGGTATTGGGAAGCAGCTTCCCATCGTTGATCACCGCACTGCCGATTCCCGTACCGAAGGTGAGAACCACGATCACGCCCGATTCTCCACGACCGGCGCCAAACCGGACCTCGGCCAGAGCCGCCGCGTCGGCGTCATTGACGACGGTGACTCCATCGAATCGGCCACCAAGTGCGGCGACGGCATCGATGTCTACCCAGCCGTCGTCGATGTTTGCCGCCGTCCGGACCACGCCACGCTGCACGACGCCGGGAACCGCGATGCCGGCGGGGCCGCTCCACTGGTGGTGATCGGCAATCTCTCCGATCACGGCCGCAACGGCAGAAGGCGTCGACGGAAGGGGGGTATCGATGCGCTTGCGCTCAGCAGCGAGCTCCCCGGACGCCGTATCGACAGGGGCTCCCTTGACACCCGAGCCACCAATGTCAACACCGAAGATATCCATCAGCGTCTGTCCTCTATGGCCCGGCCCACTTCGTCAGCATATGCAGCCGCGTCGGCATGGGACATCGCCGGGGGGACGACCCACCGCACGCCACCCGGATGGCCCAGGAAGTCACCTCCGAGTGGTTCGATCGGAGGTTCCACGGCGAGGTTTGCCGGATCGAGCGGCACATGCACGATCGCGACCGGAGTGATCGGCACCCAGGGGTACACGACGCGGGCCCGCTGGTTGAGGGCCTTGGCGAAGGTGGCGGCAAGCGCCGTTCGTTGTTCTCTGTCCCCAGCATCTCCGATGTTGTGAGAGACGCAAGCTCCCGGCGGCAAGAGGGCGGTCAGATCCCGATCCCAGATCCACATGGCTCGATCGGTGCCCATTTCGTATCGGCCGAGGTAGTTGGGCCAGCCCAAGATCACACGGTCGTAGGAACGAGCCTTGTCGATTACGGCGATACCACGCAGAATCGGCAGCACGTCGAAACCTTCCCAGGCCACCGCGATCGCAGATCGGAGATCCCTCGAAAGACCGGCTGAAACCGCGACGCTCGCCGAACCATCGAGCCCATTCACCGCGGCCGCAGCCAACTCTTGGGGTGTCACTTCTCGACGAAAGGCGGCTTCACCGGAGTCGCCTCGACCCACCGTCCGCGAATCTGGACGGAAGCTCCGCCAATCGCCGGGGCCGGAGCGACGTAACCCATGCCGATCCCGTAGCCGAGCGTGGGACTGAAGTTCCCGCTTGTGACACGTCCTCGCGAATCGCCCATGCGCAGTTCGTAGTCGTGACGCGGAATCGCTCGACCCTCCGTCCGGAACGCCACCAGCTCCTTACCGACACCGTCGTTACGCTGCCTCTCGAGGGGCCCGCGCCCGACGAAGTCGTGATCCCAGTTCACGACCCACTCAAGACCGGCTTCCAGAGGCGTCGTGTCCTCATCGAGTTCCTGGCCCCAGAGCGGGTAGCCCATTTCGAGGCGCAGGGTGTCTCGAGCCCCGAGCCCGCACGGAACGGCCCCGGCTTCGACGATTCGCTGCAGCAGCGGTCCGCCCGCCGTCGCCGGGACGGCGATCTCGCAGCCTTTCTCACCTGTGTAGCCGGTGCCGGCAGCCCAGACCGCAGATCCGTCCTCGTCCCCGCTGATCACTCGAAAACGACCCGGGACGAAGCCGAGAACTCCCTCGACGAGCGCCGGGGCGTCGGGTCCTTGGACGGCGAGCAGCACCGTGTCACCACGGATCGGTGCGACGTCGACTCCGTCGGGCGCACCGGCACGGAACCGCTTCAGGATCCCTTCGAAGTTCGTCCCGTTGGGCATCACCCAATACGAGTCATCTTCGAAACGCCAGACGATGATGTCGTCAACAATCCCACCGCCAGCGTTCAAGGCCATTGTGTATTGGGCACGGCCCGGTTCGACCGAAGCGATGTCGTTGCAGAGTTGGTCGCGGAGCAAGCTTGTGGCGCCGGGTCCTCGGACGGCAAACCGCCCGAGGTGTGATACGTCGAACACGCCGACACCGCTGCGCACGGCCGTGTGCTCCGCGATCACCCCTTCGTACTGTACCGGCATCGTCCAGCCGCCGAAGTCGGTGAATCGGGCGCCAAGCCTCCGATGGAGGTCGTGAATCGGACTACTGGGCACGCCCGCAGGATAAGGCTCAGACGGCCGCCGCGTCCTCGTCTTGTCCGGCGAGGTTCACGACCTCGGGAGGCCCGGGGATGCGCGTCGGGGCCGGCACCCCCTCATCGTCGGTGGGGTCCTCGAGACCGTATTTGACCAGCAGGTTGAGGTAGTCGCGCTGGTAGAAGATCTTGCACTTCACATCCGGGTAGAGCTCGCGGAGCCTGCGGACCTTCTTGTTCTTCTTCGTGACCAGCTTCTGACTCATCGTTGTGATCTCAATGAAGAGATCTTCCTCCGGCAGGTAGAAATCCGGCCGGAACCACTTCGTGGCCTCGTCGTCGTCATCCCATTCGATGGCGAACGCGCGCGGTTCGTACTCCCACTGGATGTCGTAGAAGTCGAGAAGTCGGGCAAACTCCCGCTCGCTCGTATGAGCGAATTCGGTGAGATCCGACTTCGTCGGTCCGAACTCGGGTGGCGTGCTCAGGTGGCTGTCGCCTCTCTCCCGGGCGCGAGGTCCGCGAGATCGTGCTCGGGGAAGAGTCGGTGGATCTCACCGACGAGTTCTGCTTGCACCGGTCCGACGGCGATTCCGAAAACGCCCTGGCCCCGCTGGAAGATGTCCACGACCTCGTCGGGACTGTGGGCGGCGAAGATCGTCAAACCGTCGGAAAGGAGGGTTACATCCGTGAGAGGACTCTCGCTCTCGAGCTCAACACGGAGTATCTCCATTGCCTGGCGAATCTTCTTCAGGCTCATGCCCGCATCGAGGAGGCGTTTGACCACCTTCAACTGGACGATGTCCGTGAACGAATACAGGCGCTGGCTTCCCGATCCTTGGGCTCGCTGCACGGAGGGTCTGATCAACTCCGTGCGCGCCCAGTAGTCGAGCTGTCTGTACGTGATGTCCACGAGATTGCACACCTGCGGGGCGCGATACCCCGCGTTTGTGCCCCCGTTGTCACTGTCCTGGCGGTTCGCATCGCTCACGTCAGCCCTCCATTCATGCGCAAGCTTACATCAGCGTAATTCCGCCCGCCGAATTCCGCGCGTGAAAGCTACGAGGACCGTCGAGAGTTGTCAACAACCCCCTGTGGGTAACTCAGTTCTCGAGACCGACCAACTGTCGCAGCGTCTCGAGCTGAGGTTCGGTTCCGATCCCGATGAGAACCTGGCTCTCCTCGAAGAGATGGTCGGGACTCGGGTTCAGCGCCACCGAACCCGATGTGTCGCCGATCGCGAGGACGAGCGCGCCGCTCCGGCGGCGGAGATCCAGCTGGCGAAGGCTCTTTCCGATGATCGCCGACTCGGGCAAGACCTTCATCTCTTCCACTTGGAACTCCACCGTCGCATCGCGGCTCACGAAGTCGATGAACTCGGCCAGGTCCGGCTTCATCGCCAGCGTTGCGATCCGTTCCCCACCGACGACCTGAGGAGCGACGACGCGATCGGCGCCCGCCAGATACAGCTTCTTCACCGTTTCGGCGCTGACGGCCCGTGCGACGATCAAAACGTCGGGGTTCAACGCCCGGGCGGAAAGTGTGATCACGAGATTGTCGGAATCGCTGGCAACGGCAGGGATCAGAACCTTGGCTCGGGTGACACCCGCCGCCTTCAACTTCTCGTCGCTAGTGGCGTCACCCTCGAGCGCGTATGCGCCCTGTTCGAGGGCACGGTTGATCATGGCCGGGTTGTTGTCGACGATGACGACGTCAGCG
>JAUVPA010000094.1 GCA_030598905.1 Acidimicrobiia bacterium | reverse complement strand
TCCGTTGTGATCTTCTTGGCGCCTTGTTGGGCGCTGTAATAGGCCTGGGGGACCGCGGTGTTCGGCTTGTGCGATCCGGCCGGGCTGACACCCTCGTACTTGTAGAAGATCTTCGCCGGGGTGTCGAGCATCCTCTCCAGTCGGCGCGCCCGATACAACGGAGACGGACGCCACAGCTTGTAGACCTCGAGGACGTCCTCAGGAATGTCGATGTATGAATCCTGGCTGACCTCTTGAAGGATCAGCTCCATGGGAAACAGAGGAGCCAGGTCGTCGGGGCCGACGGGCTCGTGTGTGCCGGGATGGAGCACCGGCGGCGGTGGTTCCGGTAGATCCGGCACGATGTTGTACCAACGAGTCGGCATTTCCGACTCAGCGAGCGTCACCTTCGTGTAGTCGGCCATGGTCCTCCCCTTCTTCTCGACCGTGCGCCCGCAGCGTAGACACTCGAGACGCGACCTGTAATGGTGAAAACGGACCTGCTGCGTCGACTCTCAGGATGTCGTCGATCGTGGTCCCTGGCGCGGCGACAGCTGCTGGAGCAGCCCGTAGATGTCTCCCAACACCCAAACGTCGTGGATCAAACCTTCCGAGAAAGTGAATACAGCGGCACCGGCGTACTCGAATCTCGAGCCGGTCGGGGCCAATCCGAACACCTCACCGGTGTGAGTGCCGGTGTAGGAAAGGCGAGCAAACGTCT
Organism: Acidimicrobiia bacterium; assembly: GCA_030598905.1. Classification (GTDB taxonomy): domain Bacteria; phylum Actinomycetota; class Acidimicrobiia; order Spongiisociales; family UBA5794; genus JAUVPA01. The sequence goes on along the minus strand of JAUVPA010000094.1, from coordinate 6,191 downwards.
GGTTGTCTTCAGTGATCGTCGACATCACTTCGTTGTGGAAGTCGGGGGCGAAAGACCGGATGTAGTCGACGTAGGAGCCGAGTTCGTCGTAGCCGACCTTGGCCTGTCCGAGGGATCCCCGAAAGTGGATATCGGCGTGGAGGATCTCGGCAAAGACGGTTGTGTCGAACCGGTTCCACATGTCGTTGTAGAAGCGGTCGATCAACGCCAGCTGCTGGTCGGCATCCACGACGCCAGCGTAGAGCCAGCCAACGGTCCGCCCGTGCTGCCCGCGGATTGTGTCGCAGCCCGAAAGTACGCTGCATGCATGGCTCGACTGAGCGCCGCCGACAGGGCGAAGTTGCCCGACAGTGCCTTTGCGTACATTGACTCGCGCGGGGAACGACGGTTACCGATCAACGACGAGTCACACGTTCGTAATGCGCTCGCTCGTTTCGATCAAGTCAAGTACGACACACCGGCCGCCCGGGAGAAAGCGCGCGATCGGCTCCTCAAAGCCGCCAAGAAACACGGCATCATGCCCATCGGGTTCATCACCAATCAGCTGCGAACCAACGGCGACCGGTCCCGCCCTGCTCAAGACCTCCCGGACGGTGTCGTCACCCTGGTCTTCACCGACATCGAGGGCTCAACACTCCTCCTCCGAGAACTAGGTGCGGACTACGAATCGGTACTCGACCAGGTTCGCCGGATCATCCTCCGCTGCGTCCAGGAAGCTGGTGGAACCGAGGTAGAGATCCGCGCCGACGAGACTTTCTCTGTCTTCGAGAACGCAGCCAAGGCCGTGGATGCTGCAGTGGCCATCCAGAATACGATCATCGCGGTGGACTGGCTCGACGGTCATGACGTCCGCGTGCGCGCCGGGATTCACACCGGCAAGGTCACCCTCACCAGCAACGGTTACATCGGCCTCGCCGTCAACAAGGCTGCGCGCGTTTGCTCGGCGGCCCACGGGGGCCAGATCGTGACGTCAAACGAGACACGACGCGCCGCCGGAAGCGAAGTAGCTGCCGACATCGGCTTTCGCACCGTCGGGCGTCATCAACTCGCCGGTTTGTCGGAGACTCACGAACTCTTCCAGCTCGAAGCCGATGGGTTGATTTCCAGCTTTCCGGAGCTGAGAACCTAAGCCGACGGGTGTAGGTTCGGATTTCGAAACGAAGGCGCGAGAAGGATGAGCACATGGAACCCCAGGAACAAGCCGGAGCCCTATTGCTGAGCGCGGCCGGCTACACGGCAACGCGCACGATCAAGATTGGTCTCGATCATGGCCTCTTCGAGGTGATTGCAGAGAGCGGGCCGATGAGTGCAGATGGCCTTGCCAAGGCCGCCGGCATCGACCAGCTGTATTCAGCGGTGTGGTGTCGGTCGGCGTTTGCATCAGGAGTTCTTGTCGGTCACGACGACGGTGAGTACGGCCTGGCACCACATATCGCGACGTTGCTGCTCGACCAAAGTTCACCCGGTTACCTCGGCGGTCTCTTCAAGGTCATGACCGCACCGGAGGTCTTCGACCGATTTTCGGAGAACCTGATTTCCGGCGAGCGGATCTGGTGGAATCAGACGAGTCCGGATTGGATCGCCGCTGTCGGCGAGACCGGCGGAGCATTCAACACGCGGTTCATCCCAGGTGGAATTACCCAGGTACCTGGCGCTGCCGATCGTCTCTCTGCCGGTGGGACTGTCCTCGAGTTGGCCTGTGGTACTGGGGTGGGCCTTGTGAGACTCGGGACGCAGTACCCCGATGTCACCCTGGTCGGACTCGATGGCGACGCCTATTCGCTCCGAACCGCTCGATCGCGAGTCGACGATGCCGGCATGAGTGGTCGCGTAGAACTCGTCCACTCCGGAATGGAGGATCTCGTGGCTGAAGAGGAGTACGACGCCATCACCATCAATGTCTCGATGCACGAATGCCGGGACATCGAGAAGGTAGCGGCCGCCATCCTTCGGGCGCTGAAGCCCGGTGGGTTCTTCCTCAACTCCGATTTCCCGTTTCCCGAAACGGGCGACGGTATCAAAACGGTTCCCGGCCGGATCATGTCGGGTATCCAGTTCTTCGAGGCGCTGATCGACGACCAGTTGCTGTCCGTGGGGCACTACCTCGATCTCTTCGAGCGCCACGGCTTCACCGAGGCCGGGGTCGTCGAATTGACACCGGTGCACGCCATCACCTGGGCAAGGAAGTAGCTGAATCGCCCGTCAGCCGCCGCGCGGCCACGCCACCCACGACCCTGTTGCAATTCGTTCCGGCTGGTCACGCTCGAGGTACTGCACCCACACGCCCGATTGGTCGCCGATCGTGCCGGCGAACGCAAAGGCATCTCCACCGGGTGACCACAGCGACATCGACTGCGCGTATTGATCGAAGAACTGAACGAACGTCGAAACCCACTGTGGGTCCGGCTGGAAGATCCCATAGTCGGTGATCTCACCGTCGTCCCAGACATGCCATTGGACGGCGTCCCCCTCGTCCGTGACATCGGCATAGACGAGAAGGTTTCCGTCTTGGTCCCAAAAGAACATCAGGACATCGCGGCGCGTGACCACCTCGACCTGCCGCGTGTCGAGGTCGACCACTACGAGAGTGTTGCTCGGCAATTGCGGCAGCGATTGGAAGACAACCTGTGTCGCGTCAACACTTTCGACGGACCGCAGGGCGACCCTGTCCCCGGCCACGACAAACTGGACGAAACCATCGATCGTTGCCACATCGGTCTGAGACGAGTCCTCCCACAACGTGAGCCGCTGGCCGCCCGAGCCTCTTCGGAGGTAGACGATCCCGCGAGTCGATTCCCACGGGGCGGTGAAGACTCCCGGGGCGGAATCGAGCGTCCCAGTCGTCGGATGCATCCGGGCGAGCCGGTCGTTGCCGATGTGCGCCACGACCTCACCTTCTTCCGACCATGTGAAGTAGTAGGGGGCGCCTCCGCTCAGGTCTGTCACCAAACCGTCGGCGCCAACCAGCTCTGCCGTGAGCCCACCCGCAACGGCGTTGCGCAGAATCACGACCGGCGCTTCCAGCCCCATGCCGGGCTGGGGAAAGGCATAGAAGGGTGTGGTGTCGAATCCCGCCCTTCGTTGTTCGGTCCCGTCTTGCTCGACAACGACGAGGGCACCTCGCTGCCCATCGATTTCCAGATATGCGATGCCCGATCCGAGCCAGATCGGCTGGAAAGCGCCGCGGTCATCGGCGAGTTCAGTGACCACTCGAACGCCGCCCCCAATGACATCGTGGACGACGACGTTCCCCGCGTCGTCGACGATGACGATGGCGCCATCGGTCGAATGGTCGGCGCCGGAGCATCCTGTCAACACCAGCAACCAGACGAATGTCACGACGACCAGGGGACGCATGCACCAACGGTAGATCGCTCGGGATCGGCGACTTGACGGAGGAGGCCCGCGGGCCGCTCCATGGCCGTATCTTCGCCGCGGCGCTCGGTGTCACCGCTGGGATCGTGATCTACATCGGCCTCTACCTGCGTCGACGCCACATCCGCTCGGCAGCTACATGATCGCACTTGGAGCCCTCCCGGGGACATTCCTCGTCATCATGTTCTGGTTCCTCCCTGTGGCCCTCTTCGGCCTTCTCAGAGGTGCCGTTGTCATCGCAGCTCTGGCCGACGCAGCGAAACACCCGATCAGACGGCCCCCTGCCGAAGTCGGCTGAGCCGCCGCTGAGAAGTCACGCCCGAGAGGTCAACGCGACCGACGCTTTGTACCCTGACCACATGCGTTCTGCCGGCAAACTGCTCCTGATCGAAGCGAGCGCCTTGCGGCCGGTGCTCGACGCTCTCGACCCATCCCAATACGACCAGCCCACTGTGTGTACCGACTGGTCGGTGCGGGACGTCCTCGCACACTGTGGCGCTGCTCTGACAATGCTCGTCGCTAACGATCTCCACGGGTTCTCACCGGCGGAAAACGAAGCCGACGTCGTGGAACGGCGGCCGTGGCCCATCGAGGATGTACTCGGGGAGCTGTTTGTTGCTTACGAAGCTGCAGCTGTCGCAATCAACCAGGCAGGCGGGTCCAAGGACGGTATCGGACTCGGCGAGTGGATTCATGGCGGCGACGTACGTGAAGCCGTCGGCGCCGAGAATCCCTATACCAGCGAAGGTGTCGATCTTGCGTTCGATCTGCTTCTCGAACGCAGCGCTGCTCTCCACCTCCCCCATGGGCAAACGTCCCGAGGCACCGTCGTCGACAAGCCCGTTCTCGACATCGTGGTAGATGACAAGTCCGGTCGGTTCGGTGGTGAGGGTCGGCCGGTTGGGTCGTTGAGGACCGATCTCGAAACGTTCATCAGGCTTTGCGGCGGCAGGCGTCCCGACGCGGACCGTTACGACCTCACAGGTGCCGAGGCCCAGGACCTGGCGCTGTTCTCCTAGAGGCCCGGTCTAGCCGCCGGAGAGGGAAGCACCTGCGAGATGAGACCCTTTACTGGCGCCGCTGACCAGGCTCACGCGGCCGGTTCTGGGCTGCTCCTCGACGATTCAGCTGCGGCGGGAGACCGCGACGCGGGAGCGAAGTGCAGGATTCTCCCCGCAAAACTGACGAGCTTCCTCGCTCGGAGGCGTCGACGCTGCGCCAAGACACGGTCGCCCGGCCTGTTCGCCAGCGCCGCAAGTTCGTTCTGTCGAATCGAAGCCGATTCGGGAGTGCTGTTCAGCATCGGTCCTCTCTTCCCTCACTGGGACGGCAAGGACAACGTACGGGCCAGACGCTTGTGATGAATCGGTACCGCTACCTAGAAAAGCTCAGAGCTCCACTCAAATCTGGCGACTACTTTCGACCAAAGTCTGGTCACAGACTCGCGAGGAGACCCTGGCTTCGAGCCTCATCGACGGCCGCCGCTCGTGTGGGCACGTCGAGTTTCATCAAGACGGCGGCGACGTGATTCTCTGCGGTTCGGTTGGAGATGAACAACCGGTCGGCGATCTCCGCGTTCGACAAGTCCTCCGCGAGTAGATCGAGCACTTCGGCTTGCCTCGCCGTGAGGCCGGCAAAGTGCGTTCTCGTCGATCGAGCTTTGCCACGCGGTACCTTCATTCCCCGTTCGTGGAGTATTCCGCGAACACGGTTGGCAGCGGCGACCGCTCCTAGCTCCTCGAATATGCGTACCGACCTCACCTGGGCGTCGGCGTCGCCGTGCATGAGCGCCAATGCCTGCTCGTAGGGCACGCCTCTTGATTCCCAAAAGCCGGCTGCCTGTTTCCAGTCACCTTCCAGAATCCAGCGGTAGAAGCCGGAAAGATCCGGCGGGACGCGATCCAGCCGATCCAGCTTCCACAACCAGAAGGCGAGCGCACCACTCGGCCAGGGCACGCCGCGCTCGAGTCCCTGATCGAACACGTCCTGCATTCGCTCCATCACCGCCGGATCGTCCGATTCAGACAGCCACATGTACTCACCGAGAGCGGAGGCAGCTGGGTCCAGGTTCTGGAGTTCGTCGGACTCCGCGGCTATCGCCCACATCCGTCTGAGTGTGCTCAGTGCTTCCGAGCTGCCCCGTCGAGCCTGCATGATGCCGAGAACTCGCCAGCCCACGAGGGCCACGTGCGATTGCGAAGCCAACACGTCGGCAGAGGCATCCTCCGCGGCTGCCCAGTCGCCCCTCCAGAACAGAATCTCCGCATATATGGCACGTGCGTATGCCTCCAGTGGGCGAATCTCGTAGCGGGCCGCCGCTTCGATCGCTTGCTGGGCAAACACACTTGCTCGATCGATATCGCGAATGTCGGCCGAGAGACCGGCCATGTTCACGAGCGCGTAGACCTCCTCGAAACGAAGGGCGCTTCGAACAGCGCGCTTATGGCTCTCCTCGACCAAGGCAAATCCTTGCTGGTCGCCACGGCTGAAAAGCACCGCCCCCTTGATGATCATCGCGCGGACGATCGGCTGCTCCGTCTTGGTCAACGCAGCCAAAGCGATGGCTCGATCTGCGAAGGCGAGCGCTTCGTCGGTGTCGTCACCGCCGACCCACTCGAGCCAGGCCCGCTGACTCAACGCCGCGGCAAATTCCAAGGTGTGTGAGGTCGACTCGAGCATCGCGATTGCCTCGATCGAGCAGCCCCTGGCGTCCACAGGGTGACCGGTCATCTCGTTGACTCGCACTGCGAATGTCAGCGATCGGGCGAGGGCAAGAGTGTCACCGAGAGACCGATGGAGTGCGACAGCGCGTTTCG
>JAUVPA010000178.1 GCA_030598905.1 Acidimicrobiia bacterium | reverse complement strand
ATGGGAACCGTGATCACCAAGAGGAGGAGGAACACGGGCACACCAAATCGACCCCACTGTGTGTGCTCGTACTCCACCACCCGAGTATGTCACGCCTCCCTCTTCTGCTCACCCTTGGGGCGAGGCACAGAAGGGGGAACCCGCCGAGGGGGCACAGTCGTCCAACGAGACGACGCTGAAACAGGAGAACATGAGAACAGCGAGTCTTCTCGCGCTGGTCGCGCTACTTCTCGCCGCATGTTCCAGCGACGTCTCGAGCTCCGACGTGGAAGACGGCATCACAGCCACGCAGATCAATGGTGTCTGGGTGTTCCACCACGCTCCGGATTCGGCCATGAATGCTCTCCACAGCGGGTTCCCCGAGGTCATCGACGGATGCCTGATGATCGACAACACCGTGGTCGTCTGGCACACCGACGATCTGGATCAGGCACGAGATGCCGTTGAAGCGGCCAATGCGGGTGAACAGCCGCAACTGCTCATCGGAGGTGGCGGCATCAGCACGGATGAAGGCACCGACCCGGCCGACCTGCCGGGCGTGATCACCGATCGATGCTCAACCGGCGCTGTGTGGTTCGGAGCTCCCTAGCCGGCCAATCGTCAGGAGAAAGTCCCACTTGGCTTGGTACCTGCCTTCGTCGCCCCGTTCGTCCGATCCAAGGCCGCTCGCATCGCGCCGGTTCTCACCCTACGGACGGGCGCTCGTCGACTAGGTCGGTAGGGTGCCGAGGCGACCCCGAGGCCTATCGCAGGAAGTAGAGCTCATGCGACAGTCGGACTGGGACAAGGTCATCGAAGCGGCAACAGGACCTGCCGCCGAGTATCTCCACTCCTTGCCGGATCGGCCCGTCTACCGACCGGCCGACCCCCGCGACATCCGGGCGCTGTTGGGAGGTGCGCTCCCCGCTGAGGGAACGGACCCCGTGGAAGTCGTCGCCGCTCTCGCCCGGGACCTCGACCCCTACGTCACCGCCCACGCATCGGGCCGGTACTTCGCCTTCGTCATAGGGGGACTTCACCCTGCCGCTTACGGGGCGGAGCTCTTGGCGACGACCTGGGATCAGAACGCCGGCCTCTACGCCGTGGCTCCGGGAGTCGCGATTGCCGAGGAAGTGGCGGCCGACTGGAGTCTCGAGCTCCTCGACCTCCCGAGCGAAGCCTCAGTGGGTTTCGTGACCGGAGGCCAGATGGCCAACTTCACCTGCCTTGCCGCAGCCCGGAACCATGTTCTCGGCGAGGCGGGATGGGCTGTCGAGGCCGACGGCCTCCAGGGAGCCCCCAAGGTCCATGTGATCGTCAAGACCGAACGACACACGACGATCCAACGAGCGCTCCGTTACCTGGGTTTGGGGGACGCGACGGCGGTCGAGGTTCCTTCTGACGACCAGTCGCGCATCGAACCCGAAGCCCTGGAACGCACCCTCGAAGAGCTCGAGGGCCCCACGATCGTCTGCGTCGAATCGGGCAATGTCAACACCGGATCCTTCGATCCGTTTCCCGAAGTCGCCGACGCCGCCGATCGTCACCGTCGTCGCGGCAACCCCACCTGGGTTCACGTCGATGGTGCCGTCGGACTCTGGGCTCGAGCTTCGGCAGACCACCAGCACCTCACCGAGGGGCTGGAACGTCTCGATTCCTGGTCAACCGACGCCCACAAGCTCCTCAACGTGACCTACGACTCCGGGATCGCCATCTGCAAACATCGAGCCGCCCACCGGGCCGCCATGAGCGTGCACGCCTCCTACCTCATGCACGACCCCGGACACGCCCGTGATCAGATGGATTGGAACCCCGAGTTCTCGCGGCGGGCCCGTGGGTTGGCGGTGTACGCCACACTGCGCTCCCTCGGCCGGGCTGGAGTCGCCGAAGTGGTCGATCGAACCTGTTCGCTGGCTCGACGATTCGCCGAGCAGTTGACGGCAAGTGGCGAGGTCGAAGTGCTGAACGACGTGGTCTTCAACCAAGTGCTGGTGCGCTGGCTGTCCCCGGACGGTGATCACGATGCTTTCAACGATCACGTCATCGCAGCTATCCAAGCCGACGGAACCGCATTCTTCAGCGGCACGACCTGGAACGGCATGCGACTGATGCGGATCTCGGTATCGGACTGGGCAACGGACGAGAACGACGTCGACCGAGCCGTCGCGGCTCTGCTCAGGTGCGCCGCCTGACGGGTCCTCTAACCACTGACGTCCGCCCGGCCGGCGGCCATAGCGGCGAAGTCGATCGGGCGAATGTGATCCAGAGTCTGATCCGATGGCGGCATCGGGTATTTGAGACCATGTCCGCAGTTGAAGAGCATCACCTGATCGTCCGGATCGATGAGGGCGGATGCGAGGGCCTTCTCGAAAGCGGCAAGCGTCGCAGCACCCTCCGGGCTCATCAGCAGCCCGTCGCGCTGGGCAGCCGCCGCCTGAGCTCTGTTTATCGCCTCGTCGGACACCGCGATGGCGAAGCCGCCGCTTTGGCGAATGGCTCGAAGGATCAAGAAGTCACCGATCGCAGCGGGAACGCGGATGCCGGTGGCAATGGTGTGCGCCCCCTCCCATGGCTCGGCATGGTCGGTGCCTTCCGCCCAGGCCTTGACGATCGGAGCACACCCTTCGGCCTGCACAGCAACCATCCGAGGCTTCTTGGTGATCCACCCGAGCGCCTCGAGCTCGTTGAAGGCCTTCCACATGCCGATGATCCCTGTGCCGCCGCCGGTGGGGTAGAAGATCACGTCGGGCAGGTCCCAATCGAGCTGATCGGCCAGTTCGAGGCCCATCGTCTTCTTGCCTTCGATCCGATACGGTTCCTTGAGAGTCGACATGTCGAACCACTGCATCTCGTCGGCGCCGGCCTGGACGACCTTGCCGCAGTCGCCGATGAGCCCGTTTACCCGCCACACCCGGGCACCGTGGAGGGCAATCTCTCGCACGTTCACTTCGGGCGTGTCCTCCGGGCAGAACACATAGACCTCCATCCCGGCACGAGCCCCGTACGCGGCCAGTGCCGCGCCGGCATTGCCGTTGGTGGGCAATGCAAGCCGGGTGAGACCGAGCTCTTTCGCCATGGACACCGCAACCGCCATGCCACGCGCTTTGAACGAAGCCGTGGGGAGACGGGATTCGTCCTTGACGAGAACCGATCGAGAGCCCAACCGCTGCTCCACGTCGGGGAGCGACACGATCGGCGTCTCCACCTCACCAAGCGAGACGATGTTGTCCCGCGTACGGACGGGCAAGAACTCTCGATACCTCCACATACCCGGCGGCCGGCCCGAGACAGCATCTCTATCAACGGACGCGGCGATCCCATCGAGGTCGTAGTCGACGAGAAGAGGCCAGCCTGCATCCGACAGTCCGCGGATGTGGTTCGCTCCGTACCGATCACCGGCGCCGCTACAAACCAGGCCGGTGACGAACGTCGGCGGGTCGGCGATCACCCGATAACTAGCCAGGTGTTCATCTCGCCCTTTCCTTTGACGTCGATTTTGCCGCGCGCTTCGCAAGTGAACTCGTCACCGAGCAGCTGGCGAGTGGTGTCGGTGATCTGGATGTGACCAGGGATTCCATGGGATTCCATGCGTGCTGCCGTGTTGACCGCATCACCCCACAGGTCATATTGGAATTTGTGCGTGCCGATCACTCCGCCGACAACCGCTCCTGAGTTGATGCCGATCCGGAACGTGGTTTTGTGGCCTTGGATAGGAGGCATCGCCTCGAAGTGGGCCCTGATGTCGAGCGCCAGACGTGTGATCGCCGAGGCATGGTCCT
>JAUVPA010000184.1 GCA_030598905.1 Acidimicrobiia bacterium | reverse complement strand
GCGTAGTCCGCAATGGCGACATCGAGTTCTTCCCGATATTCCCACACGCCGCTCGCGAGCCACCGGGCTTTCGGTGACAGGCCGGAGGTGTCGATCTGCGCTGCGTCCTGTACGTCGGCCGAGTAGAGGGCCGTCAGCGCTTGTTCCCGGGACTCCTCGTCCCTCACGAGACGCGGGTGATGTAGTTCCCGGTCCTGGTGTCGACCTTCACCACATCACCGATCTCGACGAACAGCGGCGCTTGGATCACCTTTCCGGTGACCAGCGTCACCGGCTTGGTGGCCCCGGAAACTCGATCGCCCTTGACCGCCGGTTCGGTATGAGACACCTCGACCTCGGCCGATGCCGACAGCTCGATGCCAATGGGCTGTCCTTCGTAGACAGCCAGTTGCACCGTCATCCCGTCGGTGATGTAGCCGGCAGCCTCGTCGATGACGTCCTCTCGTACAGAGATCTGTTCGTACGTCTGGTTGTCCATGAAGTGGAAGCCGAGGTCGTCGCGGTAGAGGAACTGGAAGTTTTTGCGCTCGATGACCGCCTGCCGCACGTTCTCTCCGGCCCGGAACGTTCGATCCAGCACGGCACCGGAGTCGACGTTCTTCAACTTCAGCCGGACGAAGGCTTTTCCCTTACCCGGCTTCACGTGTTCGTGGTGCACCACCTGGAAGAGCCCTTCCGGCAGATTCAACGTCATGCCGGGGCGTACATCGTTCGTTGAGACCATGGCCAGGCTGCTCCTCCGTCGGGTCCGCGCGTCGGGTGCGTCAGGTGATCCGGACTGCCTCGAGGGCGGCGGCAACGGTAGCGTCGTCGACCACGCTGACCTCCGCCGAGCCGACCCGATTCAGAAGCACCATCCTGATGCCGGCGGCGTCGCGTTTCTTGTCGAGCCCCACGAGCCGCAGCACTTCGTTCCGGTCACACGAAGGCGCCGCCGTGGGAAGCCCCAAACGCTGTAGAACGGCGCGTTGGCGATCGACCTCTGCGAAACCGGTGATGATCGACGACGCGCGGCCCGCGGCCTCCATACCAACCGCCACTGCATGCCCATGAGGGATTCCCGTTGCGGTTTCGACGGCGTGGCCGATCGTGTGCCCGTAGTTGAGGAGGGCTCGGCGCCCGCTCTCGCGAAAGTCGTCGCTCACGATGTTCGCCTTCACCGCCACAGACCGATCCACGATCTCATCCAACGGTGCTTGGAGTCCGTCCTTCTCATAGATGGCCACGATCTCAGGATCGGCGATGAGCCCCGTCTTGAGGGCTTCCGCGGCACCTTCACGGATCAAGTCTTCGGGAAGCCGCTCCAGCAGTGCCGGATCCGTAGCAACAAGCGTCGGGTGATGAAATGCTCCCGCAAGATTCTTGCCGCCGACGTTGACACCCGTCTTGCCTCCGATGGCAGCGTCGACGGCTCCCAGGAGTGTGGTCGGGACGTATACGGCCTCGACACCGCGCAGGTAAGTGGCGGCGATGAACCCTGCGACGTCGGTGACCGCACCTCCGCCGACACCGACAATGGTGTCGTGACGAGTGAACGCGTGATCGTTCAGCCACTCCATCGTCGCCGCCACAACCGAGAAGTCCTTGGCGCTCTCGCGATCTGGCAACTCTCGGATGAACGTCTGGAGCCCTCCTGATCTCAGATCCTCGGCGATTTCCGCTGCGAGGCGGGCCACAGACGGTTGGGCCAAGATGGCAACCGTCGTCCGATCCTGTCGGTCCGGGAGGTGTTTCATCACCTGTCTCGAGACCCCCCGCTCCACGACGATCAGCGCCCGCTGCTCGGACGTGCTGGTGATTACGTGTTGTGACATACCGCCTCGACCGCACCAGCCGTCTCTTCGATCGTAAGTCCTTCTGTTTCGACGACGTGGTGTGCCGCTCGACGGTACAACTCGTCACGCTCGGCCAAAAGCGTGTCCAACCGCTCATCGAGGGGCGCCCCGTCGAGGAGAGGCCGCGAACCGGCCCGCGCGACACGCGAGGAGAGTGTGCCAAGGGAGGCCACGAGCAAGACCACTTCTCCAGAGCGGCGCATCTCCTCGACGTTTTCAGCATCCAGCACGACTCCACCTCCTGTGGCGATGACTCCTGGTGTGACGGTTCGAGCGGAGATGGCAACGGCTTCGTGCTCGGAGGACCGGAAGGCCTCCTCTCCCGCCGTCTCGAAGATGGTTCGCACCGATGCCCCCGCCTGAGATTCGACGAGATCATCGATGTCGACGAAGGGTCGATCGAGCCGCTTTGCAAGCGCGGCTCCGGTAGCCGTCTTCCCCGCCCCCATCATGCCGATGAGCCAGATATGAGCCATATCAGAAAGCAGAAACCCGATGCTGGTAGCGAGAAACGGCATCGGTGAAGTCATCGACGGTGTCGCCTCCGAACTTCCGCTGCATCTCCCTGGCGAGAACCAGGGCGACCATCTGCTCGGCGACGACTCCCGCCGCGGGAACCGCACATACGTCGGACCGCTCCCGAAACGCCTTCTCGTCCTCCTTCGTGACGACATCTACGGTATGGAGTGCCCGCATCACAGTCGAAATCGGCTTCATCGCAGCACGGACTCGGATGACCGAACCGATCGACACTCCGCCCTCAGTGCCACCCGCACGATTTGTCTCGCGAGTGAAGTGTCCGTCAGTGCGGTAGATCTCGTCATGAGCCTCCGAACCGCGGCGACGCGCCGACGTGAACCCGTCGCCCATCTCAACGCCTTTGATCCCCTGAATGGACATCAGGGCACCGGCAAGCTGGCCGTCGAGCTTGCGATCCCAGTGCACGTGGCTGCCTACACCGATCGGAACACCGTAGGCGAGCACCTCGACGGTGCCACCGAGTGTGTCGCGATCGGCCTTGGCTGCCTCGATCTCGGCTGCCATCGCCGCGGAGGCAGCCACGTCGAGACACCGCACCGGCGATTCGTCGATTTCCGGAAGGTCGGCCGGCGTCGGCAGCGGTGCGTCGTCCACGGACACGCTCCCTATCTGAACGACGTGGCTCAGGACAGACACGCCGGCTGCGCCGAGAAGGAGTTTCGCAAGAGATCCGGCCACCGTGCGGGCCGCAGTCTCACGGGCCGACGCTCGTTCGAGAATGTCGCGAGCGTCGTGTGTGTCGTACTTGATCATCCCGGCGAGGTCGGCGTGACCAGGTCGTGGGGCGGTCATCAGCTTCTTCGCCTCGCCGAGGCCCGGCGCCATTTCTTCTTCCCATCGCGGCCACTCGGTGTTCCGGATCAAGACGGAAATCGGACTACCGAGGCTTTTACCAAATCGAACTCCACCCAGAATCTCCAGCTCGTCGCGCTCGATGCGCATCCGGGGACCCCGGCCGTAGCCGAGGCGTCGCCGAGCGCGCTCCCCCTCGAGGAGCGTAACGTCGACCTCGAGGCCAGCCGGAAGGCCTTCGACGCCGGTGACGAGTCCCGGACCATGGGACTCGCCCGCAGTGAGATATCGCAGCCTGCCAAGAGCGTAGAGACAAGGCCGTCCCTCAGCTCATCAGGGTCCACTCGAGGGACCCTCTGCCTCAAGGCGCAAACGGCCGGCGG
>JAUVPA010000019.1 GCA_030598905.1 Acidimicrobiia bacterium | reverse complement strand
GGGTGGCCGCGCAACTCGACATTCCGTACTACGTGCTCGACTACGTCGAGGAGTTCACTGCCGCCGTCGTCGACCCCTTCGGGATGGACTACCTAGCCGGCCGAACTCCCAATCCCTGTGTCGAGTGCAACCGGAAGGTCCGCTTCGCAGCCCTGCTCCAACGTACTGAGCTGCTGGGCTGTGATGTACTCGTGACGGGCCACCACGCCCGTGTGAAACATGACGAGCACGGGTGGCATCTGCTCATGGCCGTGGACGACACGAAGGACCAGTCCTACGTGCTCCACATGCTGAACCAGGAGCAACTGTCACGCATACAGCTGCCCGTGGGCGAGATGACCAAGGCCGAGGTCCGTCGCCGAGCGGCTTCGCTGGGTCTGCGGACGGCCGACAAGCCGGACTCCCAGGACCTGTGTTTTGTCGGCAACGGGGACTACCGCGAGTTCCTCCGCCGGCGACACCCTGAGGCAACGGCACCAGGCGAGATCGTCGACACCGCCGGTCGGGTGATCGGCCGGCACCAAGGCACAGCAGGATTCACGATCGGCCAGCGCAAGGGAATCGGAGTTGCGCTCGGTGAGCCGCGGTACGTGGTGCGTCTCGAACCGGCGAACCGTCGGGTGGTCATCGGAACGAAAGACGAGCAAGCAGTTGGCGGGTGTGACGTCGGCAACATCACTTTTGTGTCGGGCCAGGCTCCCGGTGAGCGTGAGATCGATGTCAAGGTTCGCTACCGGGCACAACCGGTGCCGGCTCGTCTGGTACCTCATGGTGGAGACGTGTCGGAAACGTCGGAATGGACCGTCCTATTCGTCGATCCGCAGGACGGGGTCGCGCCGGGCCAAGCAGCCGTGTTCTACCACGGGGACGAGGTGGTGGGCGGTGGAACGATTACCGCTTCTGTCACGAGGGCAACAACGGCCGGCGTCGGCGGTGGATGATGCGGCGCGCGCAGCCGAGCTGCGTGATCTCGTCCATCATCACAACTACCGCTATCACGTCCTCGACGATCCCGAGGTTGCCGATGCCGAGTACGACTCGCTCGTTCGCGAGTTGGCCGCCCTCGAGGACAAACATCCCGAGCTGATCGTTCCCGATTCGCCGACGCAGAGAGTCGGCGGTCCCGTCTCGGGCCTCTTTGCTCCGGCCACCCATCGGGTTCCGATGTTCAGCCTCGACAACGTCGAGAATCTAGACGGCCTCGAGGCGTGGGAAGGGCGCCTGACGCGCTCGCTCGCTGGAGCGCCTCGCGCCTTTTCTTGTGAGTTGAAGGTCGATGGGCTTGCGGTCTCTCTCACCTATGAGCGAGGTCGGCTTGCTCGCGCCTCTACTCGAGGCGACGGCACCACAGGCGAGGATGTCACTGCGAATGCCCGGGCTATCGATCAGGTGCCGCTCGTCTTGCGCGGCGACGTCCCGACGGCGATGGAGGTACGCGGTGAGATCTACATGCCCGTTTCTGCCTTCGACGCCCTCAACCGCATCCAGGCCGATCGTGGTGAGAAGCCGTATGTGAACCCACGCAACACCGCTGCGGGCTCCGTGCGCCAGAAAAATCCGGCCGTCACAGCATCGCGTCGGCTGGCGATCTGGGTCTACCAGATCGGGTTCCTCGAGGGGGGTCCGGAGCTGGACACACACAGTGAACAGATGGCGTGGCTCGCCGAACTCGGTCTTCGCATCAACCCCGCCAACGAGGTCGTTGACTCGATTGATGCCGTCGAGGCGTACGTGCGTGACGCGGAGAGGGCCAGACACTCCCGCGACTACGAGACAGATGGCGTTGTGGTCAAAGTGGATTCGCTTGCGGAACAACAGGCCGTTGGTTCCACGGCCAAGGCGCCTCGATGGGCCATTGCGTACAAAATGGCGCCGGAAGAGAAGACGACAAAGCTGCAGACCATCGAGATCAATGTCGGCAGAACGGGGGCAGTGACGCCGTACGCCGTCCTTGAACCGATCTTCGTCGGTGGAGTCACCGTCACGACGGCAACCCTCCATAACGAAGGGGAAGTCCACAGAAAGGATGTCAGGCCGGGTGACACAGTCATCGTGCGCCGGGCCGGTGACGTGATCCCCGAGGTCGTCGGGCCGGTGCTGTCGCTTCGCAGGAAGGGCCTTCGCCGTTGGAACATGCCGAAACGGTGTCCCTTCTGCAATAACCCCATCGTGCTCCCCGAAGGAGAGGCCAAGGCGCGTTGCACTGGTGGATACAGTTGCCAAGGCCGGCTTCGCGAGCACCTGGCTCACTTCGCCGCTCGGGGGGCGATGGACATCGAGGGGCTCGGCTACAAAACCGTCGACCTGTTGCTGACTGAGGGCCTGATCGCCGACCCGGCCGACATCTTCACTCTGAGGTCGGATGACTTGGATGGGCGCGACGGGTGGGGCGAGACGTCGGTAGCCAACCTTCTCGGCGCGATCGAGGCAGCAAAAAACCGGCCGGTCGCCAACCTGCTCGTCGGTCTCGGCATCGACCATGTCGGAGGGAGCGTCGCACGTGTTCTCGCCCGTCGGTTCGGCAGCATCGATGCTCTTGCCCGGGCCACGGAAGACCAGATCAGCGAGATGGGTGGGATCGGCCCGGAGATCGCCGGTTCTGTGGCGGCGTGGTTTGTGGCATCGGAGAACGTTGAGCTGATCTCCAAGTTCCGAGAAGCGGGCGTCCGTCTCGAAGATGAGACACGAGGCGATCCGGGGAACGAGATCCTCGCCGGAGTCTCGATTGTCATAACAGGAACCCTCGACGCTTTCAGTCGCGACGAGGCGAAAGCTGCCGTCGAGGACCGCGGCGGAAGGGTTGCCGGTTCCGTGTCCGCCAAAACCACGGCTCTCGTTGCCGGTGTATCGCCTGGCTCCAAGCTGGCGAAGGCCGAGTCGCTTGGTGTGGACGTCCTCGACGAAGCCGGTTTCAGGCGCCACCTCGAGCGCGGACCGTCAAGCGAACAAACCTGAGATTCCGACGATCACCGCTGCGGCCACACCCGCCCATCCGATCCATCGCGGAATGGCGAGTGTGTCGAAGGCTGGCGTCAGCAGACCGACGCTGAGGAAGACGACGAAGGCGACCGGTACCGTGTAGGTGTAGACGTTGTCGCCGACGAAGAGATTCGTGATTGCCAGCGCCGTCAACGCGCCGAACAGTGCCAGCGTCACACCGATGCGATAGGTCCGCAGAGCGTTGCGCGAAGCGCGGAGGCGACGCCACAACAGGCCCGAGACGGCGCCGATGACCAGTGCGAGAAAGGTGATCGACGCCGTATTGGCGACGTTCTCATCCGGGCTGGTGAGAGGCAGCGAGATGAGCGAGGCGGCGACGGCGCCGACGGCACCGGCAACCAGCCCGGCGAGGATTGGGCTCCACGTGTCGGGGTCGTATCGATAGTCGTTCATGCGGTCGGGATTCTTGCGTAAATCGCCGGCGTATATCGCCGTGGAGTTACGCAAGAACGGTCAGGCGACACGGAAAGACCAGCGCATCGACCCGGTGTCGGGGACACCGGAGAGCGTGTCCCACGCGGCATCGACGATGTGGAAGCCGGGTAGCCATTCCTCGATCACCTTCCCCGGACCGGGCGCGAAGACATGGAGACCGGTCTCCGGCGTGAAGATGACCTGGTCGAGAGGCACGGCAACCCCATCGATCACGAGCTGGGCGCGGTATCCGGGTTCGAGACGCATTATCAAGTCAGTTTGGCGGAGAACGAGGTCGCCATCCTCGGGGGAGATCTCCTGCACCGGGTGGGGGAGTGTCCCGTCGCCGCCGGAAGGCAGCGCCAGCATCGTGGCACCGACGATCACGACGAACACCAGCCCCAAAACGAGCAGGGTGACGCGATAGCGGGTTGCACCGGTGGCCATGGCGAGCGAGGGTAAGCCACTACCCAACACCACGCCGAACCGTACGCTGACGCGATGCGCATCAACCCGGTTCTCGCCGATCTGGGCGCCTATCCGATCGCCACAATCCAGGATCGGGCCCGGAAGCGCCGCGATGCCGGATTGCCGGTGATCGACTTCTCGATCGGCGACCCGCGCGAGCCGACTCCGGGATTCATCACCGATGCACTGCGATCCGCCGTCCCGGCGGTGTCCCAATATCCGTCCTCGGCAGGAACGGCCGAACTCAGACATGCCATTGCCGACTATGTGAAGCGCCGCTTCCGCGTCGGCGTCGATCCGCAGACACAGATTGTCCCAACCAGTGGTTCCAAGGAGGCGATCTTCTCGACTCCCCTCGCCTTCATCGATCGCGATGCGAACGACGCCGTTGCATTCCCGTCTCCGGGCTACCCGGTTTACGCAAGGGGTGCCCTGTTTGCGGGCGCCGATGTGGTGCCGATCGTGCTCGACGATGACTTCGTGCTCCGCGCCGTTTGTGTACCGGACCACGTGTGGTCCGCGGCCCGGATGCTCTGGATCTGCTCGCCGCACAATCCGTCTGGCTCCGTGACGGCAGTCGGCGAACTCTCCTCGCTCGTCGACGCCGCGCGAGCCAGCGACACCTTGCTCTGTGCCGACGAGTGTTACGCGGACGTCTACGAGGAAGCAGCCTTTCCCGATGGCCCGGCGTCGGTGCTGGATGTGACGGGCGGAGACTCCGAAGGGGTACTCGTCTACCTCAGCCTGTCGAAACGGTCGGGTATGACCGGATACCGATCGGGGGCCATCGTTGGTGACAGAGAGGCGATATCCGCGCTGAGGTCGCTTCGGACGACGACCGGTACCGCATCGCCGGAGTTCGTTCAGCATGCAGCGGTCGCGGCTTGGGGTGACGACGGACATGCCGCCGAGCGCCGCGAGCTGTTTGCAGAGAAGCGGTCGATCTTGCGCACCGCGCTCGAAGGGATCGGGCTGAGCGTTGTCGAGTCGAGGGCCGGTCTGTACTTGTGGGTTGCCGTCGAGGACGATCTCGACGTCAGCGACCGGCTCCTGGGCGAAGGCATCGTTGTCTCTCCCGGGCGATTCTTCGGCCCAGGCGGAGAGGGTCACATACGCCTCGCGCTCGTTCCCACGGTCGAAGAGTGCCACGATGCAGCCGACCAACTCCGGAAGGCCTTGGCGCAGTGAGCGAAGACCGAGCCGTAATCGAAGCCGCCTACGCAGATCTCGATCTGCTCGACGACGCGGCCGAGGCTGTGCTCCGCACGATCGCATCGCTGGATCGAGGGGAGATTCGGGTTGCGGAAAAGGTCGAGGACCAGTGGGTCGTCAATGCATGGGTGAAAGAAGCGATCCTCCTCTACTTCCGCATTTCCAAAATGGCGACGATGGGAGCGGGCCCCTTCGAGTACCACGACCGCATACCGACGAAGACGGATCTGGCCTCCCAGGGCATTCGCGTCGTGCCGCCCGGGACCGTCCGTTACGGTGCTTTCTGCGAGCCGGGTGTGATCGTCATGCCCGGTTACGTCAACATCGGTGCCTACGTGGGTTCCGGCACGATGGTCGATACGTGGGCCACCGTCGGCTCTTGCGCCCAGATCGGTCGCAACGTCCACCTCTCCGGCGGTGTCGGTATCGGCGGAGTGCTGGAGCCACCACTTGCTCGACCCGTGATCGTCGAGGACGGGGCCTTCATCGGGAGCCGTTCGATCATCGTCGAGGGGGTCGTCGTCGAAGAAGGTGCCGTGCTCGGAGCCAACACGACGATCTCGGCCTCGATCCCGATCATCGACGTCACGGGATCGGAAGCCATCGAGATCCGCGGCCGAGTTCCGGCGAATGCAGTCGTTGTCCCCGGAGCGCGGGTGAAAGAGTTTCCCGCCGGGGAGTACTCGCTGCAAACCCCAATTCTCATCGGTTACCGAACGGCGTCGACGGACGCCAGGGTGTCGCTCGAAACTGCGCTGCGAACCTACGGGGTGCAGGTGTGAACATCGTCGACACGCTCGGCGAACTCGTCGACATCTCCTCGGTGACAGGTGATGAGGATGAGATCGCTTCTCTCATCGAGGCCCGGTTTCGGGATCAACTGAGCACGATTCGCCTCGGCAACTCTGTTGTTGTTGGAGAACCGTCGGACAAACCCTTCGTTGCGCTCTACGGCCACACCGACACGGTGCCGGAGCAAGGGAATCGTCCCCACCGTATCGAAGGTGACCGCATGATCGGCCTCGGCACCAGCGACATGAAGGCGGGTGTCGCCGTCATGATCCACCTTCTCTCCGGCAACGCGGAGTCATCCGATGCTGCCGGCGGTCCCGTGGATGTCGTGGGCGTCTTCTACGACAAGGAGGAAGGCGCCGCGGCCGACAACGGTCTCGAGGATGTTCTGAACGGCATGCCCTGGCTCGAAGATGCGGAGCTCTCGATCGTGCTCGAGCCGACCGACCTGCGGCTCGAGATGGGATGCAACGGCGTGATCAATGCCGACGTCGTTTTTCGAGGCCACGCGGCGCACAGCGCCAGGCCGTGGCTTGGCGAGAACGCCGTGACCAAGGCGGGACGATGGCTCGCCGACCTGCACGAGCGTGAGCCCGAGTCCTACACGGTCGGCGGTCGCGAGTTTCGCGAGGTCTTTTCGGTGACTCGCGCCGAAGGCGGTATCGCCAACAATGTTCTGCCGGCACGTTTTGTTGTGAACCTGAACCATCGATTTCCGCCGGTGTTCGACCTCGCAGAGGCTGAAACGCGGTTACGAGAGGTTGCGGACGCCGCCGATGAGATCGTGATCAAGGACCGTGCGCCGGCCGCAGGTGTGCCGGCTGAGAACTCGATGCTGCACCACCTAGCAGCGTTCACCAGAGGCGAGGTCAGGTCGAAACAGGGCTGGACCGACGTCGCCCGCCTGAGTATGAGAGGAATCCCGGCCGTGAATTACGGGCCCGGGGAGGTCGCTCAGGCCCATCAGGCGTCCGAGTCGATCGCCGTCGAGAACCTGACGCTCGCCTACGACGCCCTGTCGGCATTTCTCGCGACGTCGTGAGTTCCGAAGCGAGGAGGGCCACGGTCCTGGCGCTCTTGATGGCCGTGTTCTTCGGTGTTCTTGGCGGGATGTATGTGATCGCGGTTCTGACCGTCGACGGCCAGGCCATCGATGACGCCGTGCTCGCCGGGAGAGAGATCGAGACACGCGCACTGTCTGACTTGGACGTGTCGCTCGACGGGGAACGGATCGCCCCATCGGTACCATCGCGCCGCAATGCCCGTTGAGATCGATATCGCCAAGGTTGCCAAGCTGGCCAGGATTGCCCTGACCGACGAAGAGCAGGAAACGTACGGCCGGCAGCTCGCCGACATCCTCGAGCACGCTGCCCGCGTTCAGGCCTTGGCGACGGATGGTGTCAAACCGACGTCTCATCCGCTGACGATGGTCAATGCATTTCGTCCAGATGAGGTGACGGGAAGCCTCCCCCGCGATGAGGTGTTAGCCATGGCGCCGGATGCGGTCGACGGCTACTTCCGCGTCCCCAAGATCCTCGACGAGCAGTGACCGGACTCTCGGACCTGAGTATCGAAGCCGCAGGTACGGGGCTTCGCGACGGCAGCTTCACATCCGTCGAGTTGCTCGCTGCCGTCGTGCGGCGCGCCGCGATCACCGAGGCCCACCATCACGCCTACTTGACGATCGATCGGGACGGAGCGCGTCTTGCAGCAGAACGAGCGGATGGCGAACTCGCCGACGGCACCGATCGAGGGCACCTTCACGGAATCCCCATTGCCTTGAAGGACAACATGTGCACGAAGGGGCTGGAGACAACGGCATCGTCTCAGATGCTCGCTGGGTACGAACCGCCATATGACGGCACAGCCGTTGCTCGCCTCAGAGCCGCAGGTGCTGTGATCGTCGGTAAGACGAACCTCGACGAGTTCGCCATGGGTTCGTCAACGGAGAACTCCGCATACGGGCCGACGAGAAACCCGTGGGACACCGACACCGTCCCCGGTGGGTCGTCGGGAGGTTCGGCCGCTGCCGTTGCCGTTGGTTCTGCGCTTGGTGCTTACGGCTCAGACACCGGCGGGTCGATACGGCAGCCGGCGGCGCTCTCCGGTGTCGTCGGCGTCAAGCCGACATATGGATTGGTGTCTCGATACGGGCTGATCGCGTTCGCATCATCCCTGGATCAGATCGGCCCCATCGCCCGGTCGGTAGGCGACGCGGCGGTTCTTCTCGAGGCCGTCGCCGGTTGGGACATCCACGATGCAACGAGTTATCGGGGGGATGTGCCTGCGATATCGGAGGGGCTCGCCGACGGGGTCGACGGTGTTCGAATTGGCGTTGTGACGGAGCTCATGGCCGAGGGAATTCACGACGAAGTGCGATCTGGCACCCAGGAGATGATCGAGCAGTTGTCTGCGGCCGGAGCGGTCGTCACCGAGGTTTCGCTTCCCGCAACTGAGTTTGCATTGTCTGCGTATTACCTCATCGCCCCTGCGGAATGTTCCGCCAACCTGGCTCGATTCGACGGCGTCCGTTATGGGCTCCGCGTCGATGGGGACACGACCGAGGAGATGATGCAGCGCAGCCGAGCTGCCGGATTTGGCCCAGAGGTGACCAGGCGGATCCTCCTGGGCACATACGCCCTCAGCGCCGGCTACTACGACGCCTTCTACGGCCAGGCGCAGAAGGTGCGAACCCTCATGCGCCAAGACTTTGAGGCGGCGTACAAGGACGTCGACGTCTTGGTGAGTCCAACGAGCCCGACGACGGCCTTTCCGATCGGTGAGCGGACCGACGATCCACTTGCCATGTATTACGCCGACGTTTGCACGATTCCGTGCAACCTCTCTGGAGACCCCGCAATGTCGGTGCCGATTTCTCTGGACACAGCCGGTCTCCCCATCGGCTTCCAGGTGATGGCTCCCGCACTGGGCGAAGAGATGATGTTTCGTGTCGGCGCCGCCGTCGAGCGGATCGCCGATTTCGACGCCAGGCCCGCTCTAGCTTCCGACGAAGTCGTGTCGGCGTGACCTGGGAAGCCGTCATCGGCCTCGAGACCCACGTCGAGTTGCAAACGGCATCGAAGATGTTCTGCGGCTGTCCCGTTGACTTCGGTGACGAGCCCAACACAGCGGTCTGTCCCGTCTGTCTCGGCCTCCCGGGCGCTCTCCCAGTGCCCAACGAACAGGCCATCGAGGGGATTCTGAGCATCGGGGCGGCGTTGAACTGCACGCTCACCGAGTCATCCCTCTTCTATCGCAAGAACTACTTCTATCCGGACCTGCCGAAGAACTATCAGATTTCCCAATACACCTTCCCGCTTTGTCTCGGAGGGCATCTCGATGTCGACATTGACGGGACGGTGACCCGGATTGGGATCACCCGGGTCCACATGGAGGAGGACACCGGCAAGAGCACACATGTCGGGCGGAGTGGACGTATCCAATCCGCCGATCACACGTTGCTCGACTTCAATCGGTCTGGCGTTCCCCTGGTCGAGATCGTGACGGAGCCAGACATACGGTCGGCCGACGAGGCGCGGGTGTACGGCACGGAGTTGCAACGCATCGTTCGGGCGTTGGGTGTTTCGGATGCCCGGCTCGAAGAGGGCTCGATGCGGTTCGATTCCAACGTCTCGATCCGGCCCTCGGGTTCGACTGAACTCGGTACGAGAACGGAAGTGAAGAACGTCAACTCGCTGCGGTCACTGCACCGGGCAATCACCTTCGAGATCGAGCGTCAGATCGAAGTCGTCGAATCCGGTGGCACGGTCGACCAAGAGACACGCCATTGGAATGAGGACTTGGGCACGACGACGTCCATGCGCAACAAGGAGGAATCCGAGGACTACCGCTACTTCCAGGAGCCGGACCTCTTGCCCCTACACATCGACGTTTCCTGGCAGGAGCGCGTTCGTGCAGCTCTGCCTGTTCTGCCCGCCGAGCTTCGCAATCGCTATCGCCAAGCTGGAGCAGATGCTCGTACGGCCGAGATCCTCGTCGATGGTGAGGGCCTTGGCCCGCTCTTCGAGGAGGCGGCGGTGCTGGGAGCCGACCCGCGAGCCGTCGGCATCTGGCTGACCGGAGAGGTGATTTCGTTCACGCGGACCGCCGAAACTGCCGTGACGACGACACCTTTGACCGCAGCCCACCTCGTCGAGTTGTCGGAGATGACGGCCGATGGGCGCCTCTCTGCGACGGCAGCGAAAGAAGTTCTCACGGCGGTGCTCGAAGGAGAGGGAGCGCCGGGCGAGATTGCCGATGCGCGAGATCTCATCCAGGTATCGGACGTTGGCGCAATCGAGACTGAGGTCGATGCGGTAATCGCCGAGCATCTGGATGCTTTCGAGAAGCTGAGGGCCGGCGACCCGAAGACGTTGGGTTTTCTCACCGGTCAGGTCATGCGGGCGACGGGCGGAAAGGCCGATCCGCGGGTCGTGCAGGAGCTGTTGCGACGCAAAGCCGGTGGGTGAGGTGTGGCGCGGGTTGTCGCACGCCGACGCCTCACGATCCGCGACGCGGACGACTGTGCTGCGGATGCCGACGGCTGGCGGGTGAAAGCCGGGGAGCGGGACATGGGGCGACACCTTGGCGCCGCTCTACGAGAACTCGAGGGTCTGCTGTGAGAGCGATCGTGTTCGATTGTGATGGCGTTTTGGTCGACACGGAATCACTGGCAGGCAGAGCGTGGTCGTCGCTGACCGAGCGTTATGGATACACGGTGACGGCACAAGACATTGCGGCGTCCATCGGACGCACCGAGGAACACACGTATGAGCATCTCGCAGGACGCGTGCCGCTTCCACCCTGGGCGGAGTCCATCACCGCAGTCGATGAAGTCCGCTGGCAGCTCTTCGAGGACGAGATGGAGGCTTTCCCCGACGCTGTGGAGACGGTGCGCAACCTCGCCATGGAGGGTATTCCCCTGGCCGTTGCCAGTTCCTCCCGAATCGCCGAGGTCCGGTGGAAGCTCGACCGGGTGGACCTCACCCGCTTCTTCGATGTCCTGGTCGGCGGCGACGAAGTCCCCGATGGAAAACCGGCACCAGACGTGTATCTGCTGGCGGCAGAAAGAATCGGCCTCGACCCGCAGTCGTGCCTGGCGATCGAAGACGCCCCCGTAGGTGTCACCGCAGCAACAACAGCCGGTATGCGAGTAGTCGCCGTCAACCGAGAAGGAAGAATGATCGAAGGCGCCGCCACGGTCTCATCCCTGGAAGCCGAATCTCTGAAGCTCTGGCTCTGACTCTTGCCCAAGGCTCATGGCTCAATAACTCCCGTCGGACATCGCCCGCACATGGCGTTCCAGGGCCACCCACAACGTCCTCGAGAAGGGGTGAACGATCAGGGGAGTGACGACCATGGCAGCAACGGTGACGACCCACAGCGCATCCCAAGGCACATCGGGCCATGTCGCGACCATCGTTCCGATGAACGCAGCGAAGAACACCACCATCGTGATTCCGATGTTGATGGCCATCGACCCCAGCCAGTAGCCCTCTTCACGCTCGAAGTGGAGGTCACAGCGGGGGCATTCGGGCACCATGGACAGCCACCACCTGAACAGGTGCCCCGACCCGCAGCGAGCACAGCGCAGCGTCAGCCCGCGCCACAAGGCGCGGGAGAGGGAGGGAGCGTCCACGCCAGGAGGCTACGCCGGAACCATCCCCTCCTAGCATCCTGCTCATGAGCCAGCAGAAGGTTGTTGTCGCCGAGACCATTGCCGAGGCCGGCATCGAGACGTTGCGCGAGACCTGTGATGTGGACGTAGCCGTCGGCGTCGACCGCTCAGATCTGCTCGAGCGCCTCGGCGACGCGGCTGGTCTCATCGTGCGGTCCGCCACGTTGGTCGACAGGGAGATGATCGAAGCCGCTCCGAAGCTCGAGGTCATCGGACGTGCCGGCATCGGAGTCGACAACATCGACCTCGAGGCAGCCACTGATCACGGCGTACTGGTCGTGAATGCTCCCAACGCCAACACGATCTCCGCCGCCGAGCACACGATGGCACTTCTCCTGGCCCAGGCTCGCAGCGTGCCCGCGGCCGATTCGACTCTGCGCGGCGGCACATGGGATCGGAAACGATTCCAGGGTGTGGAACTCCACGGCAAGACGCTCGGCGTGCTCGGTCTCGGCAAGATCGGGACGCTCGTCGCTCAGCGCGCCTCGTCCTTCGGGATGGACATTGTCGGGTACGACCCCTTCGTATCATCGGATCGCGCCAGACGGCTTGGAGTGGACCTCGTGGACCTCGACACCCTCTTCGATAGGGCCGACTTCATCACCATTCATCTCCCCAAGACGAGAGAGACCGAACACCTCATCAACGCGGAGACGATCGTTCGCATGCGCACTGGAGTTCGGATCGTCAACGTGGCACGGGGCGGGATCGTGGATGAAGCTGCCCTCGCCGATGCGGTTCGCAGCGGGAAGGTCGCGGGAGCAGCCGTAGATGTCTTCGAGAAGGAGCCAGCCACCGACAGTCCTCTCATCGGTCTCGACCAAGTGGTCGTGACGCCACATCTGGGGGCGTCCACTCGCGAGGCTCAGGACAAGGCAGGCATCGCCGTTGCGAACTCTGTAGCCGAAGCACTTCGCGGAGAGTTGGTGCTGTCGGCCGTCAATTTGGAACTCGGCCCGTCGGTTTCGGACGAGCTGCGTCCGTTCCTTCGCGTCGCCGAGCAACTCGGAGCAATCTTTTCCGC
>JAUVPA010000137.1 GCA_030598905.1 Acidimicrobiia bacterium | reverse complement strand
GTAGGCCTCGGCCAGATGGTCGGGAAGGGGGAACTGCGCCAGATTGCGTGGAACCGAGAAGAGCGCGGCCTTGCCGTTCGCGATGTCGAAGGTGGCCACCATGATCGAGTCGGTCCTGCTTCCGCCCCGTCCCGGCCCACCGTCTCCGCCGGCAAGGAGGATCGTTACCCGTTCCAGAGTCTCGACTTCGGCCTCGGGAAGCAGCGCGGACACGTCAGCCACCTCGGACTCTCCGACGATCCTCGGCCATACGACTACCGCGGACGGGTCACCGATCGACTCCTGAAAGATCGCGTTTCGCTCGGAACGGAATATCGCCTGTTCGGCGCGGGCGCGGATGGCCGGGTCGACAAGTGTCTCGGACAAGCGGTCTGCCTCGGGAAATGGAGCAACCACCGGCTCGTTGTCGAGGCTTCCGATCACGGTTGTGGTCGTGGCCGTCGGAGCGGCTGCGGTGGCGTCAGACACAAAGACCGACTCCAGCAGGTCAATTGTGCTCAACGTATATGACGTAACGACAACGTGAGGCGCGGCAACGAAGACGACAACGGCCATGGTGACCACTGCGGTCAGCCAACCCGGCCATCCGAGTCCACCGTTCGTGATTCGGAAGGCGTCGAATGCCACCACAAGACGCCATCCCAAGATGGCGAGATTGGCGATGATGATGGCCCACAACACCCGCGGCTGAACTACGAGCTCAAGCAAACGGATTTGGCCAAGGGAGTACAGATACACAAGGCCTGTGATCAGGACGATGGACGGGACGGCTACCAACGCCGCGGTTCCGAAACGGCCCGCGTACCAATGCCCGAGTCCGGGCACAACACCGGAAAGGACGACGGCGACAGACGGCCGCCTCCCCCCACCGGCGCGATCCACACCCTCCGCGCTCACATTCCGCCCCTACTGACCCACTCGGGCCACAGCACGCGTCCCGACCTACCCGACGCCCGAAACGTGACCGGGCCCATATTCGCTCCCGATCAACGAATTACGGTACCACGGCGGTTGGTCGGCTTCCCCGACGATTTCTCGACTCGATCCTGCGGCGCACGCACCGCCTCACAGTTGACCGGTTTCCGTCCCCGCAGTGGCCCTCTTCAGGTACCCGGGCTCCGCGTAACGCTCCATGCGGAACGCCGCCTCGTACGCGGGAAGAGGAGCACCCGTCATGTGCTGCGCGACCAACTCACCGGCGGCACACGCCGCCATCACTCCATACCCGGAAAGAGCTCCGCAGACAAAGGAGCCGTTCGGCCCAACGGGGCCGATGAGGGGCAGATTCTCGGGCGTCTTGGTGTAATAGCCGCCGTCGACACGCGTCCGAGGGAGGGCAGCGGAATATCCTCCAACCGCCGGCAGCATGGTGGACAAACCTCTCAGCACGAGCTCCGGATAGAGCGGATCCTCGGGAAGGGGCCACTCCGGGCTACGGAGATTCTGCTTCCACTCCCACAGCCCGAGCGCCCAGTTCGCGCCCTCGCCGCCTTCGGGACGGCCGTGACAGAATCGCGGCAACTCCTCGATCACATCCGACCTCCCCGATTCGACCAGGAACGCGGCTTCTTCTGGAGTCCAATCGAGCCTCTGCGGGTCGGACCAGATCACCATCGGGGCACCCCGCGGGATGGCGCCGAGGTGGTCGTGGAACGAGATCTTCTGGTGTAGCTCCGAGTGGACGGGCAGTCGGGTGCCGACCATGGCGCCGACTCGATCGAGGAGCGGGCCTCCTGCATTGACGAAGGTGATCGTATCGATCGACTCACCCTCGGACAGTGTCACCGAACACACCTTGCCCCCCCGGGTATCGACCGACACCACCTCGTCACCCACGAACCGCACCCCTGCTGCCGATGCCTGATCCACCATCCACATACCGAGCTGCTGCGCCGAGAACCATCCGGCCCTACGCAGGTGGAGACCACCGACGACGCTGGGGCCGACCTCTGGAAACCACCGGCGGAGAGCTTCTCCTCCCATGAACAGGTCAACACCCTCAGGTGAGTCCTTCCAGCCCTCGAGGTGTGCCGGAACGTAACCCGTCTCTCCTCCCGCCGACCCGTGCGAGCGAACCTCACCGAGACCGAGAGCGGCGGTGCTGTGAGCCGACCGCGCCATGTCTGCCAGCTTCGCCCGATCGGACGTGAGGAAGAGGTAACCGCGCCGGCTGAGGTTGAACGCGTTGCCCGACTCGGTCGAGTACCGCTCCAGCAGATCGATCGACCGAGACATCAGGCCAACCATGGCCGATGATGGCCACCAATCTCGATAACACTCCGTGGACTTGTCGCTGGTCAATGTCAGCGGTGAGCGCGGGTCGGCCACGACAACGTCTGTGACTCCAAGGCGCACGAGATGGAGGGCGGTCGACACTCCGGCGATGCCGGCGCCGCAAACCACGACCTGTGCCGATTCGGACATCGAGCCACGCTACTGCGCCGCGCGACTGCTCGGCCTCTATCGATGCCCAAGAGAGAAACCGCTCCTGATGACATCCACCCTATCCTCGGGAGAGGTCGCGTCTCGCCGCGATCGACGAACGGCCCCATCGGACACCTCAAAGTGTGGCGCGAAAGGGACGAATGACAGGCAAGGACGATTACTTCCGGGCACAGGGAAAGGTCGTTGAGACCCTCCCGAACGCCTTCTTCCGCGTGACTCTCGACACCGGCCAGGACATCACCGCTCGCGCCGCAGGCAAGATGCGCAAGGGAAGAAAGATCAGAATCATCCCCGGGGATCGCGTTGAGCTCGAAGTATCGATCTACGACCCGACCAAAGGCCGCATCGTCTGGCGTCACAAGTAGGTCTGTGGTCGACCGTCGCTAGTCACGGACGCCCGAGCAGCTGATCGACCGGAGCGAACGCATCCGTCAGTGGTTGTCCACCCAGGACGAAACCTGCAATTTCCGCCCTTGCAGCGACGACTACGTCACCGGCCGGCATCGCACCAGCGAGTTCCACCACATCGATGAGCCCATCCGATCCGATGAGAACGTAGTTGCCGCCCGTTGTGCCATCGATCTGCGGACGTGGAGCGATCACAGCGACGTGGGCGAAGACCTCCAGGAGGGTCGCCGTCTCGGCTCGCACGAACCGTCCCGGCGGATGGTCGATGACATTGAGTGCGTAGATGCCTCCCGGCGCCAGCACGCGCCGAACATCCTCGACGAACTCGACCGTCGCCAGATGCCATGGGACGGCGGGACCTCCAAAGGCGTCGCCAACGACGAGCGTGACAGAGTCCGTTCCTACGTCGCGCATCGTCAGCCGGGCATCGCCTGTGTGGACCGTCAACCAGGAGCCCCGCTCCAGCCCGAGGTCGGCCTCCGCGAGATCCACGATCGCCGGATCGAGTTCGAGGACAATCGCCGAGGCACCTTCGGTGTCGAAGAAGTAACGAGGGAGTGTGAAACCTCCCCCACCGATGAACACGGCGTGGTCGACCTCATCGATGAGGACCGACGCCGCAGCGGCGATCACCCGTGTGTAGCGAGACTCCA
Organism: Acidimicrobiia bacterium; assembly: GCA_030598905.1. Classification (GTDB taxonomy): domain Bacteria; phylum Actinomycetota; class Acidimicrobiia; order Spongiisociales; family UBA5794; genus JAUVPA01. The sequence continues at coordinate 1,487 of JAUVPA010000137.1, read as the reverse complement.
GGTACGCCGGGTCGACGAGGTCAACGTAGCTGTGGCGGAGCGTGTCGAGTATGAGCTCACGCCCCGACTGCCGATGAGGATCGACCCGCACCTTGGCGCAGAAGTACGCGGTCTCGACGTCACACGGAGACGCCACCGCGGCCGTTGCCCCGATCGCGACCAGAAGAAACGCCGAACCCACCAGGGTGTAACGCCAGACACCGGACACGGACAACGCCAAACCGGAAAGCACGAGGATCACACCGACGATCCACGTGATCGAACGAGACGGGAAGGTCGCGACCAGGAAGAAGCCGGCCGCGAACGTCCCGAAGATGGCACCCGCGGTAGCGATCGCGCTCAGATTGCCTACGACGCGGCCGGTCCTGTCGATGGACGGCAGCGAGATCTTGGCGACGATGGGAGTCACCATCGACAGAACTGCCGCCGGTGCGAAAAATCCGACGAAGGCAAGGGCCACAATCGTTGCCGGCCTTTCACCGGACCATGACTCAGCGACCAACGTGACTGCGGCCGGAGTGATGACGGCAAGCAGACCCCCGACGACCAGAACGGGGCCGAGCAACCGCTCTGCGGTGTAGCGATCGGCTAGTCGACCACCGGTCCACGCTCCGACGGCGATCGCTGCCAGGATCGTGCCGATGATCGCCGTAAACGATCGCAGCGTCACACCGACGTATGGAGCCAGAATCCGGGCGGCAACGATCTCGAGCACGAGCACCGCCGCTGCTGCGACGAAGACGACAGCACCGAGAATGACGGCTCTCACAGCATCCTTCAGGCTCGCCGGATCTCGCGGGCGCCGACCTCTGCAAAGCTCCGCTCGTCGGCTTCTGTCAGGTTCCTGCCGTTGAAGCTCCGCGGCCAAAAACGCTTCTGCACGACAACATTCACCTCGGCGGCAAGAAGAACGACCCTCGAGACGAGCGCCAGCCAGACGAGCAGGCCGATCACCGAGGCAAACACACCGTAGATCCGACTGGCGCCTGCGATCACTCCTCCGATGTACAGGCCTCCGACCAGCTGCAGCAACCAGAACCCGATGCCGCCGACGGTTGCACCCACCCACAGCGAACCCCATGGGATATCGCGATTTGTCAGTACCTTGAAGACCAGCAGGAGCGCGAGACTGCTGACACCGATCGCGACGAGAACGCCCCCAACCTTGGCGAGCCCGGAGAGGTTGGCAAACGTCAACCACCCGGAGACGACAGTTGCCACCAAGAAAGCCCCGCCGACGACCGCTAACGCCAAAAGCGCGCGAAACAGCTTCGGGAAGAACGACGGGCGCCGCATGATCGACACTCCCCAAACCGTGTTGAACGCATCCTGAGTTACCCGGATGACGCCGATCCCCGCCCACAGCGTGAATCCGATGGCCACAACGAGGGCGAAGCCGCTGTCGTCGAGACCCGTCCCGATCTGATCCTTGATCATCTCACCGAGGACGGGGATCTGAGTGAAGACGCTGTCGAGGATGGCTTGCC
>JAUVPA010000021.1 GCA_030598905.1 Acidimicrobiia bacterium | reverse complement strand
AGCACGGTGTCACAGGCCTACATCGAGGCCTATGAGGACGCGATGCGGACCGGCGCTTGACCGCCAGATCGTTGGCCCAGCAGCGGGCGAATCCTCCCTACAATTCGAACTATGGACGCACCAGTCGAACACGGGACCGATCGAGTCAAGCGTGGCCTTGCCGAGATGCTGAAAGGCGGCGTCATCATGGACGTCGTCAACGCTGAACAGGCGAAGATCGCCGAAGAGGCCGGCTCTGTCGCGGTGATGGCGCTCGAGCGCGTTCCGGCAGACATCAGAGCACACGGCGGGGTCGCCAGGATGGCCGATCCGGCGAAGATCGCGGAAATCATCGGCTCCGTCTCGATACCCGTGATGGCCAAGTCCCGAATCGGCCACTTCGTCGAAGCTCAAGTGCTCCAGGCGCTCGGCGTCGACTACATCGATGAGAGCGAAGTGCTCACCCCGGTCGACGAGAACCACATCGACAAACCTTCGTTCACCGTTCCTTTTGTCTGCGGAGCGAAAGACCTCGGGGAAGCGCTTCGACGCATCGGTGAGGGGGCGGCGATGATCCGCACCAAGGGCGAACCCGGCACGGGCAACGTCGTAGAAGCGGTGCGCCATATGCGCACGATGAACACCCAGATTCGAAACCTGACGACCCTGGATCCGGACGAAGTGATGGCTGCTGCCAAGGACCTCGGCGCTCCGTATGACCTCGTCCACGAGGTTCGCGGTAGCGGCAAGCTGCCCGTCGTGAACTTCGCTGCCGGCGGCATCGCTACGCCGTCGGACGCGGCGATGATGATGCAGCTCGGATGTGATGGGGTCTTCGTCGGTTCCGGGATCTTCAAGTCAGGGGACCCCAGCCAGCGTGCACTCGCCATAGTCGAAGCCACCACGTATCACCAGGATCCGGAAAGGGTCGCCAAGGTCTCGAAAGGTCTCGGTGAGGCGATGGTCGGCATCAACATCGACACCCTCCCGGATGAGGAGTTGATGCAACACCGAGGCCTCTGAAGTGCTCGCCGGTGCACTCGCGCTTCAGGGGGACTTTCGAGAACATCTCGCGATCATGGAAAGCCTCGGTCATCGGGGCATTGAGGTCCGCACGATCGAGGAACTCGAACGAGTCGATCTTCTGCTTATACCCGGCGGTGAGTCGACCACGATTGGTCGCCTCGCAACGGAATACGACCTCATCGAACCTCTACGAGAGAGGATCACTGAAGGCTTACCGGTCTTCGGGACTTGTGCCGGGCTCATCTTCCTGGCAGCGGCGACGACAGGTGCGGACCAGCCACAACTCGGCGTGCTCGATGTAGTCGTCGCACGCAACGCCTTCGGGCGTCAAGTCGACTCCTTCGAAACGGACCTCCCCGTCGCCGGCCTTGACCGTCCGGTGCGCGCTGTGTTCATCCGGGCCCCATGGATCGAGAAGGTTGGATCCAACGTCGAAACGCTGGCTTCGGTTCCCGGTCCCGGAGGGACCGCACGAGCAGTGCTCGTTCGGCAAGGCACCGTGTTGGCCGCATCGTTTCACCCCGAGTTGACCGAAGACGACCGTCTGCATCGCATGGCCGCGGCGATGGTCGGAGATTCGTGATGTCAGGACACTCCAAGTGGGCAAACATCAAGCACCGCAAGGGCCGTCAGGATGCCAAACGTGGCAAGCTGTTCGCCAAGCTCATCAAGGCGATCGAGGTAGCGGCTCGCAACGGCGGGGGAGACCCGGATGCCAATCCGACGCTCGCCGCTGCAATGCAGAAGGCAAAAGATGCTTCCGTCCCCAAGGAAAACATCGAGAGGGCCATTTCCCGGGGTTCGGGAGACATCGATGGGGTCCAATACGAGGAGATCTGGTACGAGGGTTACGCACCGGGCGGTGTGGCCCTGTACATCCACGTCCTCACCGACAACAAGAACCGGGCGGCTTCCGATGTCAGAGCCGTGATAAACCGCAATGGTGGGAGCCTCGGCGAACCCGGTTCCGTCGGATACCTCTTCGACCAGCGCGGGTACATCCTCGCCGCCGGAGAGGAGGACATGGTGATGATGGCGGCGCTCGAAGGAGGAGCCGACGACGTCAAGGCCTCGGGTGACGTATGGGAGGTCGTGTCGGCTCCCCACGATCTGGTTGCAGTCCGTGCGGCACTCGAAGCGGCAGGCGCAACGATCGAACACGCCGAGGTCACGCAGATGCCGTCCACGTCGGTGCCGCTGGGTGCCGGCGACGCCCGGAAGGTGTTGCGACTGGTCGACTCTCTCGAAGACCTGGACGATGTCCAAGCGGTCTACGCCAATTTCGATATACCGGACGAGATACTCGCCGAGGCCTGACATGCGCGCGCCGCTATGGCGGCGCTACCGGCGCGTGCGCGCTCGCTCCGCCATACGCCGTACCTCCCGATCCCGAGGTTCTTGAAGTGTTCCCGTCGGGCCTATACGCTCCCGAACATATGTTCGTTCTTGGGATCGATCCAGGTCTCACCACTACCGGCTACGGCGTGATCGAAGTTGTGTCGGGTCGGGAACGTGCGGTCGCTGCTGGGGTGATTCGAACGAATCCGGACTTACCGATGGCTTCCCGCCTGGCCGAGCTGCATCTCGACCTGTCCGGGCTCATCGCCGAGCACCGGCCCGATGCTGCGGCCATCGAGCGAATCTTCCAGAATCGCAACCGCAACACCGCAATGGCGGCAGCTCGGGCATCTGGAGTTGCGCTGCTCGCGGCGGCGACGGCCGGAATTCCCGTCGACGAGTACACACCGTCGGCCGTGAAGATGGCGCTCGCCGGCGTGGGGGACGCACCCAAGGATCAGGTGGAGCGAGTCGTTTGCCTTCGTCTCGGCCTCGAAGCGATCCCCGGTCCCGCGGACGCCGCAGATGCGCTGGCGGTGGCGTTGTGCCACCTTCAGCATTCCGCAGCGCGCCGCATCGAGGCATCAGCGTGATCGGGCGGGTCCGAGGCACGCTTGTCGAGGTGCGCCCAGAGGCCATAGTCGTCGACGTTGGCGGAGTCGGGTATGAAATGGCGTTGACGACCAGCGGACTTGCCGCCTTGCCAAGTGTTGGCGAAGAGGTCGTCCTCCACACTCACCTCCATGTCCGTGAGGATCAGTTGGCGCTTTTTGGCTTCTTCACGGCCGACGAACGCGAACTGTTCCGCATGCTTGTCGGTGTCAGCGGTGTCGGGCCCAAGGTCGCGATCGCCATCTTGAGCACGCTCGATGAATCCGAGTTACGAACGGCCGTGGTCACGGAGGATGTTGCCGCACTCACCATGGTCCCCGGTATCGGAAAGAGATCCGCGCAGAAACTGATGCTCGAACTCAGACCGAGACTCGAGCTTCCCGACGCCGAGATCGGCGCGGGCGGCTCGCTCTCCGAGGTCCGGTCCGCTCTGGAGAGTCTCGGATATCGAGACGACGAGATTCGATCGGTCTTCAGCCACATGCCTGCCGACCTCCCCGTCGAGGAGCTGCTCAAGCGGTCGCTCCAAGAGCTGGGACGCGAGTCATGAGCCCAGCGAGGGCGGCTGGATGAGAGAGGAAGGGCTCCTCGCCACGACGTCATCTCCCGAGGACGATGCTCTCGACAGAGGACTGCGCCCCCGGCACATGGGCGACTTCGTCGGCCAGGAGGCCCTCAAGGACCGTCTGTCGATTCTCATCGAGGCCGCTCGGGGTCGTGGCGAGTCGGTGGATCACGTTCTCTTCTCGGGGCCTCCCGGATTGGGCAAGACGTCCCTCGCGGGGATCCTCGCTCAGGAGATGGGCGCACAGTTCCGGGCAACGTCCGGTCCGGCCCTCGATCGTCCTGGTGACCTCGCCGCCGTCATCACGAACCTCGAGCGCGGGGATGTGCTCTTCATCGACGAGATTCACCGGCTTCCGCGCCAGGTCGAGGAGGTGATGTACCCGGCAATGGAGGACTTCCAGCTCGACATCGTCGTCGGTAAGGGCCCGGCGGCCCGGTCCATCAAAATCGACCTGCCACCGTTCACACTCGTCGGGGCGACGACGCGGGTCGGCCGTGTTGCCTCACCGCTGCGGGACCGCTTCGGTTATGTGGCCAGGCTCGACTACTACGACCGCGCCGATCTGGTGGCCATCGTCCACAGGTCTGCTGCCATCCTGGATGTGGTCGTCGACGACGACGGCGCCGCCGCGATCGCTCGCCGAAGCAGGGGTACACCGCGGATCGCAAATCGTTTACTGCGCAGGGTCAGGGACTACGCAGCCGTCCGCGCCGATGGTGTCGTGGACGAGGCAACGGCCGACCGAGCGCTGGAGGTCTTCGAGGTCGACGAACGGGGCCTCGACAAGGTCGATCGTTCGATTCTCGAGGCCGTCATCGTCAAATTTGGCGGGGGGCCGGTCGGGTTGTCGACCCTCTCGATCGCGGTCGGTGAGGACCCGGAAACCGTTGAAGATGCTTACGAACCGTTCCTGCTTCAGGAAGGATTCCTACAGCGAACCCCGCGCGGCCGCATCGCCACCGAGCGCGCTTACCAGCACATTGGCGTCGCACGCCCCGCCGATGGATCCGACGCCCAGGGCTCACTTCTCAACGAGTAGGCCGTAGCCTCCACGCTGCGCGCCATACCTCTTAACTCCTACCTTCTACTCGCCAACCCATGCTGACCTCTGACTTCGACTACGACCTTCCCGATGAGTCCATCGCCCAATCGGCGATCGAGCCTCGCGACGCTTCTCGACTGCTCGTTACGAAGACGCTGGAGGACCATGTCTTCTCGGAGCTGCCGTTCCTGTTGAACGAGGGCGACCTGGTCGTCGTCAACCGGACTCGAGTACGTGCCGCCCGCGTCGAGGGAACCAAGATCGACACGGGTGGGAAGGTCGAGCTTCTTCTGACGAGGCGGATCGACGACGAGTTGTGGCAAGCTCTCGTGCGTCCCGCACGCCGCGTCGGACCGGGAACCAAGGTCGCTGTCGGCTCCATCCTTGGTGAAGTGATCGCAGGCCCCGATCGTGGCGTTGTGACAATCCGCCTCGAGCCCCCCGACGACGTCGAAGACGTGTTGAATGAGATCGGGGAGGTTCCCCTCCCGCCGTACTTCCACGGTGAGCTCGCTTCGCCCGATCGTTACCAGACGATGTTCGCCACCGATGTAGGGTCCGCTGCTGCCCCGACCGCTGCGCTCCACTTCACGCCGGAGCTCGTTTCATCCTTAGATGCTCGCGATATCGGTATCGCCACCGTGGATCTGGCTGTGGGCCTCGATACCTTCCGACCTATGGCCGACGGAGCTGTGGAAGATCACGTGATGCACTCGGAGGCCTTTGACGTGCCGGCGGCAACCGTCTCGGCGGTGGCAGAGGCAAGGGTCCGCGGCGGGCGGATCGTCGCCGTTGGGACGACGGTGCTGCGGTCGCTGGAGACGGCGGCGAAATCCGGCGTATTGCTTCCGACGGCAGGCGAGACCGAGCTCTTCATCACGCCCGGATATGAGCCCCGAATCGTCGATCGTCTTGTCACAAACTTCCATGCCCCGCGCACGACCCTCCTTGCCCTCGTGGCAGCCTTCCTTGGCGATCGATGGCGGGAGGTCTACGGCACAGCGCTCGAGCGCGGCTACCGGTTTCTCTCGTTCGGCGACGCGATGTTGATCGAAGTGCCGAGAGCATGAAAGACGCTGTCGTGTTCACGGAGCGGGCGACCGTCGGTGCTGCCCGAACCGGCGAGCTCATCACCCCCCATGGATCCGTGCAGACGCCGGCTTTCATTCCGGTGGGAACACGCGCCACGGTCAAAACCGTGGACGTCGAGGATTTGGTGAACGTCGGGACTCAGATCGTTCTTGCCAACACATACCACCTGATGCTCCGACCGGGTCACGACGTCGTCGCCGGTCTCGGCGGGCTTCACGGCTTCATGGCGTGGGATGGACCCATCGTGACGGATAGTGGAGGGTTCCAAGTGCTGTCCCTCAAGCCGAAGATTCGTGAAGAGGGGCTGGTATTTCGTTCCACCTACGACGGGTCGACCGTCGAGCTGACACCCGAGCGGGCCGTGTCCGTTCAGGAAAGCCTGGGCTCGGACATCGCCATGATGCTCGACGTCCCGGTTCGTCTGCCTTCTGACCGCGCAACCGCCGAAGCCGCCGCACAACGCACGCTGAGATGGGCTGAGCGTGCCCTCGCAGCCAGGCGTCGCTACGACCGGGCACTCTTCGGCATCGTCCAAGGTGGTGCCGATACCGAGTTGCGGGAAGAGTCGGCGAAGGCCACGGCGGCACTCGGCTTCGCCGGTTTCGGCATCGGTGGGCTCGCCGTTGGAGAGAGCCCCGAAGCGCGGGACGAGGCCCTGGCAGCGACGGTCCCTCATCTCCCTGGGAACAAGGCCAGGTACGTGATGGGTCTCGGCGACACAGAAGGTCTTCTCGCCGCTGTGGCCCGAGGATGTGATCTCTTCGATTGTGTGATCCCCACTCGGCTGGCCCGACACGGCAAGGCCCTGACTCGGACGGGCGACGTGTCGATGCGCCACGCCGAGTGGATCAACAGCGACGAACCCCTCGACCTGGAGTGTTCGTGCCTCACGTGCCGGCGCTACACCCGCGGTTACCTGCGACACCTCACCGTGACGAAGGAGATCCTTGGCCAGCGTTTGCTCACCATGCACAACCTCGCGTACACCATGGATCTGATGCGCGGTATGCGTGAGGCCATCGCCGCGGGAGAGTTTGGGGCGTACCGCAACCGCATCGTCGAAAGGAGGCTTCCTGAGGAGTCGTCTCGGTAAGTCTGTTCACTGAATCCGAGGCTCACTATCCTCCGGCACCGGCGGCCTTGTATCCGCCGTTGTCTACGGAGGCCATCCCCGTGATCTACTTCGCATTCGAGTCGGGGTTCGTTCTCGCCCAAGAGGCGACGGACTCATCGTCGTCGAACCCCCTCGGTTTTCTCCTGCCGATTCTCGTCATCGGCGCGGTGTTCTACGTCTTACTCGTACTCCCGCAGCGCCGCCGCGCCAAGAAGATGAAACAGATGCACCAAGACATCGGCGTCGGGGACGACGTTCGCACGGTCGGCGGCATCTTCGGCACCGTCCGCAGCGACGAAGGGGACAGCTTCGTGCTGGATGTTGGCGGGGGCACCACGATGCGTTTCGCCAAACGAGCGATCGCAGAAAAGGTCGAGGACGACGAAGAGTGAGCAAGCGCCGCGCCCTCGTCACGCTCCTCCTCATCCTGGCGATCGCCTGGGGTTCCCTGGCAGCCGTTCTTCTTGCAGGGTGGCGGCCGTTGCTTGGCCTCGACCTCCAGGGTGGATTCAGCGTTGTGCTGGTTGCGCCTGAGGGCACCGATCCGCGCACGCTCGACCAGGCCGTCGAGATCATGCGGGATCGGATCGAAGACCTTGGCTCGGTCCAAGAGCCCGAGATCACCGTTCAGGGCGAACGCGCCATCCTCGTGCAGCTCCCGGGTGTCGAAGATCGTGAGCGAGCACTGCAGGCCGTGGGGACCACGGGAGAGCTGTCCATGAGGCCTGTTTTCAACATCTATGTCGTGAGCCCGGCTCTCGAGAATCCGGAGGGTGATCATCCCGCGAGCGTCGATCCCGTCGCAGGAATCACCTTGGTCGATGATGTGAACACCGAGGCCTACCTCATCGATCCGCTCAGCGGAGTCATCTACCACGTCGGTCCAGCCTTCCTCACCGGCGCCGACATCCAAGGTGGAGAAGCACAATTCACCACAGGCCAGACAGGCTTCGGTGATTGGGTGGTGGTGCCTGGATTCACCTCGGAAGGCGGAGAGAAGTTCCGCGTTGCGACCGCCATCCTCGCCCAGGAACCACTCGGCTCGCCGACGCGATCGCTCGCCATCGTCGTCGATGGTGAAGTGAGCTCAGCTCCTGCGGTAGCCGAAAACGTCGGAACGGGCGGCCTCGACCCCGACGCAGTAGTCATCACGATCGGATCCATCGAGAACGCCCAGGAAGAGTCCGAAGACCTCGCGGCCATCCTTCGCTACGGCGCGTTGCCGACCACCTTCGAACGTGAACGCGTCGAATCTGTGAGTGCATCGCTTGGAGAGGACTCCCTGCGTGCCGGCCTCATTGCCGGTATCGGAGGTCTCATCCTGGTCGCCGTGTATCTGTTGTTCTACTACCGCATACTCGGTGTGGTGTCGGTGATCGGCCTGACGGTATTCGGTTCGCTCCTCCTCACCTTGATCATCCTTCTCGGTGAGTTCCAGGGGACGACGCTGACGCTCGCTGCCGTCACCGGCGTGATCGTGTCGATTGGCATCACGTCCGATTCCTACATCGTGTATTTCGAGCGCATCAAAGAAGAACATCGCCGGGGACGGCCGATGCGGCCCGCGATCGAACACGCCTTCCAATCTGCATACAGGACGATCCTCACCGGCGACACGGTGACGTTCCTCGGCGCAGTTCTGCTCTGGTTCCTTGCTATCGGATCGGTGAAGGCCTTTGCCCTCACGCTCGGTCTGGCGACCGTCATCGACGTGTTCGTGGCCTACTTCTACACCAGGCCTGCCGTCTCTCTCCTCGGCCGAACCCGTCTGGGCGAGGGCGGATGGCTGTCCATGCGAGGCGCCATGGGCAGGCATCAAGAGGAGGTTGCCGCCGAGGGCGATCTCGCGGAGGTGCCGTCGTGAGCACAGCCAGCAGGCTCTACCGCGGCGAGACGACATACGACTTCGTTGGCCTGAGTCGCAAGACAATGGTCGTGTCCGGAGTCCTCATCGTCCTGTCGATCCTCCTGATGTTGCTGCGGCCGTTCAATCTCAGCATCGATTTCACAGGAGGAACGATCGTCACGGTCGAGAACATCGCCGTAGTTTCGGTCGAGGAGGTCCGCGACGAGCTCCGTGAAATCGGACACGGTGGCGCGACGGTTCAGATCACCGGCGAGGGTTTCATCCTCGTCAGGACCGAGGCGCTTCCGCCCGCCGAACAGGACCTTCTCGTCGCAACGGTCTCCCAAGTGGTGGGAGGAGACTCCAACACCGCCAACGTTGATGCCGTAGGCCCAACTTTCGGAGCTGAGGTCACGAGACGTGCGATACAGGCCCTTGCGATCTTCATCGTCGCAGTCGCCCTGTTCATCACGTGGAGATTCGAGTGGAAGATGGCGGTCGCTGCCCTGGTTGCCCTGGTCCACGACCTGATCCTCACCGGAGGCCTTTACGCGGCGATCGGATTCACGTTGACTCCGGCAACGGTGATCGCGGTGCTGACCATCCTCGGCTATTCGCTCTATGACACCGTCGTTGTGTTCGACAAGGTCGGTGAGAACGTCCGTGAGCTCCACAACAAGAGCACAAACACCCAGAACGTGAACCTCTCCATGAACCAGGTGCTGATCAGGTCCGTGAACACGTCGATCACATCGGTGCTTCCGATCGGCAGTCTCTTGTTCGTGGGCTCCCTGGCCCTGGGCGGTGACACCCTGCGGGAGTTCGCGCTGGCCCTCTTCATCGGAATCGCCATAGGCACCTACTCGTCGTTGTTCATTGCTGCCCCACTTCTCGCTCGGTGGAAGGAACGCGAGGAGGAGTGGGCCCGTGCCCGCCGTCGTGCCGCCCGGCGCCGAGGAGAAGAGATGACGCCCGCCGCAGCGGCAGAGACTTCCATCGTCACGACTGCGGCCGAGGTGGTCGAGGCGGGTGCACAGCCGAAGCCTCCCAGGCATCGCAAGAAGCGCCGGTAGGATTCAGCGATGGCGAAGGCCATCAAGGGCGTCGAGCCCCGAACCCCAGACGAGTTGTACGCCGATGTCGCGGCTCGTCACCTCGACCGGCACGGCACGAGTGACCTCGAGTCTGTACGACGCGCCTACGAGTTGGCGGCTGAGCTCCACGAAGGCCAGTCCCGAGCGACCGGCGATCCCTACATCGTGCATCCGCTTGCCGTCACGGAGATTCTCGCCGACTACGGCATGGACACGGCGACACTGATAGCGGCGCTCCTCCACGATGTCGTGGAAGACACGGAAGCATCCATCGAGGACATCGAGCGAGAATTTGGCGACGAGGTGGCCGCACTCATCGATGGCGTCACCAAGCTCGACCGAATCAAGTTTTCGAGTCGGGAAGAGCATCAGGCGGCGACGATCCGCAAGATGGCCGTCGCTATGGCAAAGGACATCCGGGTCCTGCTCATCAAACTGGCGGACCGCACGCACAACATGCGGACGATCAGCCCACTCCCCGAGGAAAAGCAGAGACGCGTCGCGTCCGAGACCCTCGATGTCTATGCGCCTCTTGCGCATCGACTCGGCGTGCAAGAGATCAAGCATGAGCTTGAGGAGCGCTGCTTTGCCGTGCTCTATCCCAAAATCCGAGAGGAGCTCGAGGACCAGATTCGCCGGCGCGCTCCTGAGAGGGAGAACTACATCGAGAAGGTCGTGGTTGGCGTCTCGGACTCTCTGGCTGACGTCGGAATCGACGCCGAGGTGTCGGGACGACCGAAACACCTCTATTCGATCTATCGAAAGATGGCGACGTCGGGACTTCTGTTCGAAGAGATCCACGATCTCATAGGCATTCGGATCATCGTCGACGATGTCCGCAGCTGTTACGCGGCTCTCGGCTTGATCCACACGATGTGGCCCCCGATTCAGGGACGCTTCAAGGACTACATCGCGATGCCCAAGTTCAACCTCTATCAATCCATCCACACCACCGTCGTCGGCCCCGATGGCAAACCTCTGGAAGTGCAGATCCGCACGCGCGAGATGCACGAGAGGGCCGAGTACGGGATTGCAGCCCATTGGCGTTACAAAGAAGGTGAATCGGCGACGAGCGAGCTGCCGATCGTTGCCGACATCAGGTTCCTCCAGGAGACATCCGAGGATCCCTCTGAGTTCCTCGCCAACCTGAAGCTCGATCTCTACCAGGACGAAGTGTTCGCACTCACTCCCAAGGGGGACGTGATCACGCTTCCGCGGGGGGCAACTCCCGTCGACTTCGCCTACCGCATCCACACCGATGTCGGGCACCGGACGGCCGGGTCCAAGGTCAACGGTCGCCTCGTCCCACTGTCGACGGAACTGGAGTCCGGCGACATCGTCGAGATCATCACGTCGAGCTCTCGAGATGCACGGCCGAGTCGTGACTGGCTCGACTTCACCAAGTCGTCCAGGGCTTCGGCAAAGATCAGGCAGTTCTTCGCTAAACAACGCAGAGAGCGGACCCTGAGCACCGGCAAGGATGCCGTAATCAAGGCGCTGCGCCGTGACTCGCTCCCGGTTCATGGCCACGACGCGGAACTAGCCGAGGTTGCCGCCGACATGGGCTTCGAGGAATTGGAGCAGATGTACTCGGCCGTAGGTGATGGCCGTGTCAGCCCGCAGACGGTCACCAACCGGCTGGCACGACGCCTCGATGTCGACGCCGACGAGGACAGCGACATCCTCGATCAATTCGTCTCACCGACCCCCCGCCGCACTCGGCCATCGCGGGGTGTTGTCGTCGAAGGCCTCGATGACGTACTCGTTCGGATGGCGCATTGCTGCAGCCCCGTCCCCGGCGATGACATCATCGGTTTCGTCACTGTGGGCCGCGGGGTGTCAGTCCACCGATCCGATTGTGCCAACATCGGTTCGCTCGAAGAGGAGAGGGCTGAGCGCATCATCGAAGTGGCGTGGGCGCCCGAACAGAGCGAATCGTTCTTCGTTTGGATGCAGGTGGAGGCGCTCGACCGGCCGAAGCTGCTTCGCGACGTCACCACCGTCCTCGCCGAATTCGGCGCCAACATCCACGCCTCATCGTCGGTGACCAGCAGGGACCGCGTGGCGCTCCTCCGCTACGAGATCGAGATCTCCGACCCCAACGTCCTCGAGCGCTCGTTGCAGGAGATCCGTTCCATCGATGGCGTTTACGACGCCTATCGCTTGCTCCCCGGTGCCGATCGCGACTGAGGTCGGCCGACCCATACCGGTAGCCGTTTCTGTCACATAGAGTGGTGAGAGAACCACAGTGTGTAGTGGAGTCTT
>JAUVPA010000081.1 GCA_030598905.1 Acidimicrobiia bacterium | reverse complement strand
GCGATGGACCTCGTGTTCGGTGGTTTCTGTCATCTACCCGGTACGGAAGTGGTCGGCCATCGTAGCTCATCGGGTGGTACGACCCTTAAGGTCCGGGCGGCCCAATCGGACAGCTAGACGCGTCTGGTCAGCTCGCGAGGCGGCGGCGTTCCTGGTCGCGGACACGGCGACGGAGTCGGCGCCGCTCGCTCATGTCGAGGCCGCCCCACACGCCCTCGGTTTGATTGGTGGCGAGGGCGTACTGCAAACACGCCTCGCGTACCGGACACGCCTCACAAATCTCCTTGGCGGCTGCCGTGGTCGCTTCGTCCCCCTCATCGGGGAAGAAGACTTCTAGATCGGCCCCCGAACAGGCCGCTGATTCACGCCACCCCTCCGTCGGCTCGAAGAGGAGGTCCTTGAGCGCCAGCATTGGTGAATTGCCCCTTCCTGAGAACTCAGGTAACGCTCTCAGGCCGTAGTTCTGTTCCCAGCTTCTACCGGTTCTTCGGCGCCGGGACACCCGCGGATTGAGCTGATGTTCAGGAGACGGTGTCGTCGACCGTCCAGTTGATCGACGCGTCCACGTCGGTGACACCCTCCAGTCGTGCGACCAACTCGGTCAAAAGCCTTGCGTCAGAACGGTTTGGCACGGTGCCGTAGAGGACGACATCGCCCTCGTCGACCGTCACATCGATCGATTGCGGATCAAGCAGCAGCAGTCGATCAATCACATCGTTTCGGATCTCGTCTTCGATCAATTCATCGGGTCGAGCAAACGCCATGACGATGTCGGCGCGGCTCACGATGCCGACGAGCTTGCCATCGGGAGTTATCACAGGCAGCCGCTTCACGCCGTGTTCGGCCATGCGTCGGGCTGCCTCGCTGACGTCGGATTCCTGATCGATGCCGATGGGATGTGTCGTCATCACCTCGCCCACGGTGTGGGCCACAGCGTGACGTTCCTCACCGACAACCGCGCCCAACAGGCGTCTACGCTGCCGACCCCACGAACGTGCCGCTTCGGCCTCGACGAAGTCGGCCTCGGTGACGATCCCAACGACCACACCTGAGGAGTCGACCACGGGAAGGCCGCTGACCCCGCTCTGCAACATGCGGCGAGCCGCTTCCTTCAGCCCCGTCTCCTCGGTGACCGTGATCACCTCAGAGGACATGATGTCGATGACGTTCATCTCGCTCCTTCAGTCCCACTCTTCGGGCGGATATGCATGCTGGTTCTGGGCCGCGGCGCGGGCCGCGTATGCGGCCGCTTCGCTGCGGCGCGACATGCCCATCTTCGCCAACAGGTTCGAGACATAGTTCTTCACCGTCTTCTCAGCAAGGAACAACTCCTCGGCAATCTGGCGATTTGTTTTTCCTTCTGCGACGAGATTGAGGATTCGACGCTCTTGGGGAGACAGCTTGGAAATCAGCGGGTCTTCCGAAGAACCGCCGCGTAGCTTGGTGAAGAGGCGTTCGGTCATATCCGGATCGAGCAACGATTCACCGCGCCCAGCCCGACGTACCGACTCGACGATGCCGTCGGTGTCGACTCGCTTCAGCACATAACCCGAAGCACCGGCGAGAATCGCAGACATGAGAGCCTCCTCGTCTGCGAACGAGGTCAACATCAGCACCGCTACGTCCGGCCAACGGCTCCGAATCGTGCGGCAGGCCTCGACCCCGGAGCCGTCCGGGAGACGAACGTCCATGACCACGAGGTCGGGGGCGTCGTAGCCAACGCGACGGATGCCATCGGCCGCAGTCCCCGCCTCGCCCACCACAACAATGTCGGGCTGGGTGTCGAGCAGAGCCTTGAGCCCGGCGCGGACCACCTCATGGTCGTCCACCAGCAGCACGCGCAGCGCTCGGTCTTCGTTCTTCGCCATGGCGCAACCGTACCTGCCTGTCGAGACGGAGCGAAGGGCCGAAGGTCCCTGCCGGCGGAGTGCAGTACCCTCGAAAGGCTCGTGACACTCGAAGCTCTAGGGACGGCGCGCCTGCGCATGCTTGTCGAGGGGGCTGCTGCTGTGGCGGGCCAGACCGATCTCGATGCGCTACTCGAGGTCACCGTCACCACGGCGATGGAGCTGACCGGCGCCCGGTACGGGGCTCTCGGCGTCGTCGGTGATCACGGCCTGCTCAGCAGATTCGTTCACCATGGACTGCCGGACGATGCCGCCCAGGCGATCGGCAACCCGCCTGAGGGTCACGGCGTCCTCGGGCTCATCACCCGGTCGGGCACCGCCTACCGCTTGAACCGGATCTCTGATCACCCCGATTCATACGGATTCCCCGACCATCACCCGAAGATGGAGACCTTTCTCGGTGTACCCGTCCGGGCAGGCGAATCCATCTTCGGGAACCTCTACCTCACCGACAAGCAGGGAGGATTCACAGACGACGACCAGTCACTCGTGGAGGCGTTGGCGCTCCTCGTTGGGTCCGCAATCAACAGCCTCCGTCTTCAGGTGAGGCTGCGTCGAGTTGCCGTTGCCGAAGATCGAGAGCGCATCGCCCGCGACATCCATGACGCGATCATCCAAGACCTGTTTGTCGTCGGGCTGTCACTTCAAGGGAGCGCACTCGGTATTCCCGACGAAGAACTGAAGATGAGCCTCCTTCAGAACGCGGCGAGGCTGGATGAGTCGATCGCTTCCCTCCGCCGGTTCATCTTCGATCTCCACCGTCCTGCCGCGGACGAGCGGGACCTCCGCATCGAGATCGAGGATCTGGTGCTCCGACTCTCCGATCCGTACGATGCCGTCGTCCAACTCAGCATCAATGGAGCCTTTGCCGCCGTGCCCGGCCACATCATCGACGACGCCCTCCAGATCGTGCGCGAATCGGTGAGCAACGCTCTTCGCCACTCGGGATCCGACAACGTGCAGGTGGCTGTGCGCGAAAGCGCAGACGCCATCGGCATCACCGTCACAGACAGCGGCGACGGCTTCGACCTCGAGAGCACGGCTCTGGGCCTCGGCCTCGCCAATCTGACGAGTCGCGCCGAACGCTCCGGCGGCTCGCTCAGGATCGAAACAGCGCCCGGTGACGGTACAGAGGTACACGCCCGCATCCCATACGACTGACCCGTCGTGCGACCAAGAGTGGGGCGTTCCCGCAGGTCGGGGTGTACCCTGCGCTGCTGGACCAGGTCAACCGTCACTTCTCCTTGGGGGCCCGATCATGGGACTGCGCCTCGTCTACGAAGATCAAGAAGTCATCGTTCCCGATGGCAACACTGCCGTCATCGGTTCGGACCCCGATGCAACCGTGCGCGTGGCGCGACCCGGCATCTCCCGGCGCCATGTCACCGTGAAGAACAATGGAACCTCTTGGGTTCTCCTCGACGCGTCGAGCCGCAACGGCACTTACCACGACGGTGCCCGTGTTCAGTCTCTCGACGTCACCGGGTCGACCACGATCACCTTGGGGCATCCAAGCGACGGGCCTTCGATCTCGATGGCTCCGACGGAGACGTCGGCCTCAGCACCGACGAAGGTCGTGCCCGCCGCGGCTTCGCCCGGCCCGGCTTCTCCCACGGCAACACCGACCTCTCCCCCATCTCGACCAACGAGCAGCCCCGACATCGAAATCCTCGCCAACGCGATTCGTGATCAGATGAAGTCGATTCGCGGCCTGACGTGGTCCGTGTGGGCCATGATCTTCGTGACCGCGGTTCTCGCGTTGTTGACGCTGTTTGTGGGGATCATCGGCAACCAGTGAGAAGTGAGGCTCCTACCCCTCACTCTTCACTTTCCCTGAGGTAACGCTCCACCTCAGCAGCGAGCTCTTCGGCCGATGGCAGCTCACCGAGTTCTCCGAACGGTGAGTCGGCGTCCTGACTTTCGAGCTTCTGGATGTAGTCCCGGATCTCGCTTCGGTTGTGTGCGATGCGGTCGAGATCGGCGCGCTGCTCGTTCGCGGCGTCCTCGATAGGAGCGAGATCGAACAGCGCCCCGCTTTGCCGAGCGATCTTGTCGAGCAGGCTGAGCGAACCCGCATGGAACGGTTGGTTCTGATAGTGCGGAACGCGCACCCAGTAACCCACGGTGTCGACACCATCGTCGAGGGCCGCCTTGCGCAGAATGCTGACGGCCGCACCAGGTACCACCAGGTCTTCTTGCAAGACAACGTCGTCGTCGAGAAGAAGCGCCGAGTTCGAAGCCGTGCAGACGACCTGGACCTGCGGCCTCGTGTGCGGAACCATCGCCGGCACCGCTCCGAGGGTCAGCAGCATGCGAGTCTCAAAGCTGTATATGAGTTCCACGAATTCGGCGCTCAAACGCTTCCACTGGAAGTCGGGCTCGGTGCCGTGAACCACGATGAAGTCCCGGCCGCCCAACTCCGTGTGAAAGACGCGCAGGCGCGGCCAGGCAACCTCATCCAAGTCGCCCGATTTGAAGTGCAGGACCGGCCGGCTCGACCGATAGTCGTACAACTCGTCGGTGTCGAACCAGCCGACCTCGGTGCCCTGATCGGCAATGAACTGGGCGGCGTTTGTCGCAACACTGGCGGCATCGACCCAGCCGGACAGGGCGAGAATCATGATCGGGCGATCCACTATCGGGTCGCTGGTTTGGTGATAGAGCTGCATCCGAACTCAGACTACCGACCCGATGGCCTTCCCCAGCACGCGTGGTCGTGCGGTCACAGCCGCCCGGGTCGGGTCCGCGGTGCGAGTGAGCGGCCGGAATTGCGACCGCTCATGTCGTCGACGGCAATGCAGAACGTCACCGCATCATCGATGGGAAGCTCGGGAAGGGCGACACCCATCGCCGGCTCATAGGCCCGATACTTCTCGAGTAAGAGCGAAACGACCTCGGACTTGGTCTCATCGTCTTCGATGAAGCGGACGGTGCCGCGAACCATCACCGACTCCCATTCCCCCGTTTCCTCAAAGAACCGAACCACAGTGACACAGGCTCGGAGATCTGTGCGCAGCGCGTCGACACGCTGGCCTGTCGCGCAGCGAAAGAACAAGGCGTCGCCGCTCTTCACAAAGGAGATGGGTGTGACGTACGGAGCTCCATCTGACACCACCCCGATCGTTGCGTACAACGCCTCATCGAGCAGAGCGCGACACTCGGTATCGGACATCGTGTCCATGCAGCAACCGTAACGATGACCCATAGATCATCGCAGGGCACTTCGGCCCTAACGGCGCCGCTGTCGCTCAGAGGTATTGGCCTGTTGAACCCGGTTCGTTCCTCGCCTGAAGGGCTTGGCGTCGGCGCATCTCCTCCAGCTGCTGTGCCGCAGACATCTGCTGAGACCACAACGAAGCCTGGATACCGGAAAACAGTCCCTCCAGCCACCCGACGAGCTGGGCCTGCGCGATCCGGAGCTCCGATTCAGACGGCGTGTCCGTCTCGAGCGGCACGAAGATCGAATCGAGTTCGCCGCGCAGCTCGTCCGACAACACGTCTTTGAGCTCAGAGATCGAGCTTCGGTAAATGGCCAGCAGCCGGCGGCGGCCCGCATCGTCGAGTGGCGCTTGACGAACCTCGTCGAGCATTGCCCGAGTCATCGACGCGATGCGAATCAGCTTTGACGGCTCGGTGACAAACGCGCCGGAATCCCTCTCGACATCTGGCTCGTCTACGACCACCTGCGGAACGACGAGTTCCTCGGTGTCGGCCACATGCTGGTCGGTGGGTTCTTTGTCTGCCACGAGTCGGGAGGATACGGCTCAATGGACCTCACGCGGCGCCAACGGCGACCACGTGCCAGCCCGTAGCCCCGTCTGGTCGAGGCGACTGTGGTTCGGAGGTCTGCGTCTCCCCCGTGCCGTCCGTGGCGCGAACCCGGAGGCGGTGTGCACCTTCGGGGAAGTCGATATCGACCTTCCACTGCACCCATGCGTCGTCCGAGAGCGGAACCGAGATCACGGCTTCCTGCCATTCGGCCTCTCCGAGCTGGCACTCGACCTTGGAGATACCTCGCGTTGGCGCCCACGCCATCCCCGCCACCGTGTAAGAGCCGACCGCCACCGTTTCACCGTTGGAAGGCCGGTCGATCCTCGACTGGGTCTTGATCGGACCCTCCTTCGCCCAACCCCGCGGAACCCAGTAGGAATCGAATCCGTCCCAGGTCGTGAACTCGATCTCGGTGAGCCACTTCGTCGCCGACACGTATCCGTACAAACCCGGCACTACCAGACGTGCTGGAAAGCCGTGTTTGCGAGGCAGGGGAACACCGTTCATCCCAAGAGCAATGATGGGATCGCGACCGTCGTAGACGGCTTCGGTGGGAAACCCGGCTGTCCAGCCGTCGACGGACCTCGGCACGACCTGGCCCGCACCGTCGAGCGGCTTGGCTCGATCGATCACGTCGACGAGTCGGACCCCTCTCCACAACGCGTTACCAACAAGCAAGCCGCCGACTTCGTTCGACACACAGGACAACGTCACATACCGGTCGTGCTGCTCGAAGTCGCCGAGGTCGTCGAGCGTGAGGACAACCTCTTGTTCAACCATGCCGTGGACTCGCAGTGTCCACGTTTCGGGGTTCACGATGGGAACGACAAGTGCCGTGTCGATGCGATAGAAGTCTGGGTCGTGCTGGACAATCGGTGTGAGACCCTCGAGGTTGAAGCTGTTGTTCGCCCCCGGCGCCGTGACCGGGTTGTCCGACACAGGAAGCCCGGTCGACACTCTGACCTGTTCGGATCGGCGGATGATTCCGGCCCTTCCAACCGCCATCACCGCCGCAGCCCCGAGTCCTGCTCCGGCCGAGGCGAGAAGGTACCGGCGCCGTGCTCTGTCCTCAGCGACGCCGTCCGTCGGTTCTTCGGGCCGAAACGCCTCCGCGTCGAGCCGATACAACATTCGGAGCGTCCCGAGGCCAGCCGCCGCCGCGACGGGTGTTGCTACGAGGACCAACACAGGATCCGCTCCGGCAGCACCGAGCGCGGCAGCGACTCCGAGGAGCGCGAAGAGGCCGAATGCCGCGACCGCGATCGAGAAGCGGCGAACGGCGAGTCGGCCGATCACGATCCCGAGGAGGAGAGCGACGACCACCGTCCCGATGGCGAGTGCGCCCTTGTCCGCCGTCCCGAACACACTGATTGCAAAGTCCTTGGCCGCCGGAGGTGAGTAGTCGACCATGAACGAGCCGACGGACGCGATTGCTGAAGGCACCCGGACTGTGAACCCGGCCAGCAGCTCGGTGAGTGCCAGTGCGACGGCGACCGCGATCATGCCGTCGAGTCCGGGGAATCGGGGACGCGTAGTTTCCATCTCCCTCATTCAAACCCCTCGACCCCGGTTGAGGTTCCTTAACGATTCCTTACGGCCGAGAGCCACTCGAGGAAGCGGCTGCGCGGCCAAGTGTTTGCCACACGAGATCTATCGACCCAGCCGCGCTGGGCGTTGAGCACACCCCACCGGGCGTTCTTGAATTCGGACACGTGATGGCTGTCCGTGGAGATGACAAACGTCACATCGTCTCTTTCTCGTCCCCGGATCAAGAGGTCGGCTGGAACATCCAGGCGGTCGAGGTGGCAGTTGATCTCCAACGCCGTTCCGGTGGCGACTGCCGCATCGAACACCGCTTCGATGTCGACTTCGATCCCAGGCCGTTTGCCGATACGCCGGCCCGTGAGGTGTCCGATGGCGCTGACGGCGGGATTCTCCATCGCCGCGATCACACGAGAGGTCTGCTCGGCCTGCGACAGGTCGAACAACGAGTGGACGCTTGCAACACACCAATCGAAATCGGCAAGGAACTCGGCGTCGTAGTCAACAGATCCGTCCCTG
>JAUVPA010000082.1 GCA_030598905.1 Acidimicrobiia bacterium | reverse complement strand
GCTCCACGACGGCGGGCTTTGTTTTTTTATCAAAACCACCGCCCCTGTGTGCGGTGCGCGGCGTGACTTTTTTGTGGTGTGGGGGGGCCGGGGCCGTGCCCCGCGGAACTGGGACTCCTTCGATCGAATCGTTGCCAGCCTCGAGTCCCTCGCCGACGATGAGACCCTTCTCGTGCAGTCCGGCAAACCCGTCGGCGTCTTCCGTACCCACGACATGGCACCCCGAGTCCTCATCGCCAACAGTCTTCTCGTTCCGGACTGGGCAGACCTGGACACTTTCTGGGATCTCGAGGCCGAAGGCCTGATGATGTACGGCCAAATGACGGCAGGTTCCTGGATCTACATCGGCACCCAGGGGGTCCTTCAGGGCACGTATCAAACGTTCTCCGCGATCGCCGACCTGCGCTTTGGTGGTTCGCTGAGCGGGACCGTCACTCTGACAGGAGGCCTTGGCGGCATGGGCGGTGCGCAGCCCCTCGCCGTCACGATGAATGATGGAATCGCGCTGTGCGTGGACGTGGATCCCGAAAGGATCGCTCGACGCGTCGAGCACAGGTACCTCGATGTCTTCGCCGGTGATCTCGACGAAGCCCTGACCAGAGTCTCCGCCGCCAAGACTGAAAGGCGTGCCCTTTCGGTGGGTGTCGAGGGCAACTGCGCCGACGTGTTTCCTGAGCTGCTCCGCCGGGGCGCCGACATCGACATTGTCACCGATCAGACGTCTGCCCATGATCCACTGAACGGCTACGTGCCTGCGGGTCTCACACTCGGTGAGGCCGCCGAACTTCGTCACAACGATCCCCAGGCCCATGTGAAGGCGGCTCGGGAGTCGATGGCCGTTCATTGCGAGGCGATGGTCGACTTTCAGCGAGCCGGGGCTGAGGTCTTCGACTACGGCAACAACCTGCGCGGCGAAGCGCGGCTCGGCGGTTTTTCTGATGCCTTCTCATATCCCGGGTTCGTACCGGCATACATCCGTCCTCTGTTCTGCGAGGGAATGGGTCCCTTCCGGTGGGTTGCACTGTCCGGCGATGAAGCTGACATTCGCGCCACCGACGACGCCGTCCGGAAGCTCTTTCCCGAGAACCGGGCGCTTCACCGATGGCTGGAGATGGCGGAGGACAGGGTCGTGTTCCAAGGCCTGCCTGCTCGGATTTGCTGGCTCGGATACGGGGAGCGAGACCGTGCCGGGTTGGCCTTCAACGACCTCGTGTCTTCACGAGAAGTCTCCGCTCCGATCGTCATCGGGCGCGATCACCTCGATTCTGGCTCGGTGGCATCGCCGTACCGCGAGACGGAAGCCATGCTCGACGGGTCCGATGCGGTAGCCGACTGGCCGATCCTCAACGCACTCCTCAATACGGCGTCTGGCGCAGCGTGGGTCGCGGTTCATCACGGCGGTGGCGTTGGTATCGGAAAGTCGATCCACGCCGGGGCTCAGGTCGTCGCCGACGGAACAAGCCAGGGCGCTATGCGCTTGGAACGTGTCCTGACCAACGATCCAGGAACGGGAGTGATGCGCCACGTCGATGCCGGCTATCCCGAGGCCGTGAAGGCGGCCGATGAACGTGGCGTGCGTATCCCGATGAACGAATCCTGATTTCTTGGCTGCGATGAGCGATTTGCTGATTGGTGACATCGGGCAGTTGGTCACCAACGATCCCGAGCACGGCGGCCTCCTCGGTGTCGTCGAGTCGGCCGCCGTCGCCATCACGTCCGGCTCGGTGTCGTGGGTTGGTGAGGCGGCCGATATACCCGACGATTATCGAGGACTCCCCGTCCTGGACGCCTCGCAGAGAGCTGTGCTGCCGGGTTTCGTCGACCCCCACACTCATCTCGTCTTTGCGGGCGAACGAGCCAACGAGTTCGCGATGCGGCTGCGGGGAGCCTCCTACGAGGAGATCCTCGAGTCTGGTGGGGGGATTCACTCGACCGTTGTCGCAACCCGCGCAACGGACGAAGACACTCTCTTCGAAATGTCGCGAGCGAGGGCAGAGCGAATGCTCCGCGCCGGGACGACAACCGTCGAGATCAAGTCGGGTTACGGTCTCGAGACCGAGACCGAAGTGAAGATGCTGCGTGTCGCTCGCCGGATTGGCGACGCTCTCCCGATCGACGTTGTGACGACGTTCCTCGGAGCCCATGTGGTGCCTATGTCGCACCGCGAACGACGGGGAGAGTACGTTGCAGACGTCGCAGGCGCCATGCTCGACGAAGTGGCTCCCTATGCGGATTTCTGTGACGTGTTCTGCGACGACGCCGCGTTTACGGTGGATGAGGCGAGAACGGTCGTTACCTCAGCGCAGGCTGCCGGTCTCGGCATCCGGATGCACACCGAACAGCTGTCCCGAAACGGTGGCGCTCAGCTGGCGGCCGAGGTCGGTGCCGCCAGCGCGGACCACCTCGACCACGCTACGGATGGAGACTTCCGAGCTTTGGCAGCTGCCGGAACGGCCGCCGTGTTGCTGCCCTCGGTTTCCTTCTCGATGCGGCTTCCCTATCCAGACGCCAGGCGCGTATGGGACTCGGGGGCAACGGTCGCTCTTGCCACCGACTGCAATCCCGGTACATCGTATGTGGAGACGATGCCGCTGGTGATCGCTTTGGCGTCCCTCGAAATGGGGCTCACTCCTGAAGAAGCCGTGTGGGCGGCCACCCGCGGTGCGGCGCTGAGCCTCCGGCTCGAAGATCGAGGCGTGATCGCTCCCGGAGCTGTTGCCGACTTGGTCGTCCTCGATGCTCCGTCGTACACCCACCTGCCATACCGGCCCGACGGTGGTTTGGTTTCCCAGGTCGTCAAGAGGGGAAGAGTGGTCATGTGACGGACGTCCCTTTCCTCTCCGTCGAGCATCCGATCCGGTTCGCCCACCGGGGGAGCCGCGTCCTGTGGCCGGAGAACACGGTCTACGCCTTCGATCAGGCCATCATCGGTCTCGGCTACCGGTACCTCGAGCTCGATGTGCGATGTTCCCGGGACGGTGTTCCCATGGTGGTGCACGACTCGACCCTGGAGCGCACGACCAACGGCTCCGGTGCCGTTGCCGACTGGGACGTCGAAGATCTCGCCAACCTCGACGCCGCATACCACTTTGATGCCGAGTCCGGGTATCCGATGCGCGGAAAGGGTGTGAAGATCCCAACTCTCAGAGAGATCTACGAGTTGTTCCCTGATGCGCACATCAACATCGACCTCAAGGCGGCGGGCATCGAGTGGCAGGTCGCTGAAGTAATCCGTCGCTGTCGCGCCGAGGACCGCAGCTTGGCCGGCGCCTTTCGAGACGGCCGCATTGCTCGCTTCAAGAGGATCACCAAGGGAACGGTTGCCGTCTCGGCCGGTCCCCGGTCGGCCTCGACGTTGTACGCCGCTTCTCGCGTTGGTGTGGCCATCGATCTCGGATTCGCTGCGTACCAACTGCCCTACCGGTTTGGTGCGCTGAGGATCGATAGGCGGATGATCGACACGGTGCACAAAGCCGGTGCCCACATCCACCTGTGGACTGTCAACGACCCGGACGACATGAAACGATTCCTCGACCTCGGTGTGGACGGAATCGTCACCGACCGGCCCGACATCCTGAACGATGTGATCGACGAGAGGACCCAAGAAGAGTGACGTCATGGGTGAGGTGATCGGCAGGATCGTCCAATTGCAGGTACAGACGGATCCCGTGAAGACTGCCGGTGTCGGCTACGACCCGGCGGCGATCGTCGCGATTACTCGTGCCGCCGTCGGACCGGGGGGATTTGTCGGTAGGCGCGAAGACGCGTGGCTGGTCGACGTGCACCATGCGTCACATCCGATATCACGCGGCGGCGGAAGGCGGCCGCTTTCGATCGGATTCAGCGGGCACTACGAGGCGATGAGGCAGCGCTTCGGGTCTGTTCCTCTTGGTGTTGGCGGCGAGAACATCGTCATCGACGGCTCCCCGTTGCGTCTCGACAAGCTCGGCGCCGGCATTGTCGTCGACACGGAGGCCGGACCGATCGAGCTGCGCAATCCTCGCGTGGCTACGCCGTGCGTCGAATTCACGAGCTTCCTCCTCGGCGCTCCCCAAGTGTTGTCCCGCAACGAGATTCGAGAGGAGCTGGCCTTCCTCGATGAAGGTACCCGAGGCTTCCTTGTCGACCCCACCCACCTCACCGGTCCGGTCGAGATCGAGGTTGGTGCTCGAGTCCACCTTTTGTGAATCCCCGCTCTTCTTTGCCTCCCCATCAGGGGGCGGTGGCGGTGGGGAACGAAGGCCCGAGCGCAGCGTTAGACGGTGAAGGGGATGCCGTTCATCATCAAAATGCGATCGATGACGACATCGCGGGCTTGGTCGAAGTCAAGCTCCCGCGCTTCGTAGTGGGGGATGCCTTGCTCCTGGATGTAGATCCGGTAGCGCCCGCCGTCGTCGAGGATGTAGAGACCGTCGCCGGGTCCGACGACGTTCCGTCCCAGTACGAGCAACGCGTCGGGGTTGGGGATCTCGGCGATCAGATCGATCCGCTCCACCGTGAGGGCTTCCTCGAAATCGGTTCCGCTCGTGGCCCGTCGTCCGAGAATCTGTGACGCCAGCCGGCGAACCTTGCGCTGCAGAAGCGCTTGAGCCTGCTCCTGACGCGTGTACTCCACTCAGTCGTTGAGTGTCGGCCGGTGGTGCGGCCGCCGCCCCTCGTACGTGTCGATGGCGTCGACCGACTCCAGCGTCTCGGAGATGCGGTCCACACCGTTCAGCAGGTTGTGCTTCACGTGTTCGTCGATCTGGAAGGCGAAGACTTCGTCGCCAGCGGTGACCGTCTGTGATTCGAGATCGACGCTCACTGTTCCTGCGCCGTCTGCGACCGTCACGAGGCGGTCGATCTCTGTCTGGTCGAGTTCGATGGGGAGCAGACCGACGTTGTAGGCGTTGTTGCGGAAGATGTCGCCGAACGACGGTGCGATCACGGCGTCGAAGCCGCGGTCCTGGAGCGCCCAGGTTGCGTGCTCTCGTGACGAGCCGCAGCCGAAGCTCGGACCGGCGATGAGAACTTTGGCGTTCTCGTACTCGGCTCGGTTCAAGACGAAGTCAGGATCGAGCTCGCCTTCGACATCGTGAGCCCAGTCGTAGAAGAGGAACGGGCCGTATCCATCCCTCTCGATGCGCTTGAGGAACTGCTTCGGCACGATCTGGTCGGTGTCGATGGCGGCCCGAGGAAGGGGTGCAGCGATACCAATGACCGTGTTCACGGGGCGCATCAGGTCCACGTCCTCACGTCGACGAAGTGACCCGCAATGGCTGCTGCTGCCGCCATCTCCGGGCTCACGAGGTGGGTTCGGCCGCCGCGCCCCTGGCGTCCTTCGAAGTTGCGGTTGGAAGTCGAGGCGCACCGCTCACCGGGAGCGAGGATGTCGGGGTTCATCGCAAGACACATGGAGCAGCCGGCGTCACGCCATTCGAACCCGGCATCGATGAAGATCCGATCGAGCCCCTCTTGCTCGGCTTGGAGCTTCACGAGGCTCGAGCCGGGCACCACCATCGCATCGATTCTGTGGTGAACCGTGCGTCCTGCAACGATGGCCGCGCCGGCTCTCAAGTCCTCGATCCGTGCGTTGGTGCACGATCCGAAGAAGACACGATCAAGTGGGATATCGACGATGTCGGTACCTGGCTCCAGATCCATGTAGACGAGGGCGTGTTCTGCCGACTGCCGCTCCGTCGGGTCGGCGAACGAACTCGGATCGGGAACACTTCCCTCAACAGAAACACTCTGTCCGGGGTTGGTTCCCCAGGTGATGTGGGGCGCCAGCGAGCTGCCGTCGATCTGGACCTCGCGATCGAAAGTTGCATCGGGATGGCTCGGCAGCGACCGCCATTCGTCGAGCGCCTCCTCCCACTCAACACCTTTCGGCGCAAACGGTCTGCCGTCGACGTAGGCGAAGGTGGTGTCGTCCGGCGCGATCATGCCCGCGCGGGCGCCTCCCTCGATGGACATGTTGCAAATGGTCATGCGGCCTTCCATCGAGAGATTCTCGATCACGCTGCCCCGGTATTCGATTACGTGGCCGGATCCACCGTTCACCCCGATGGTGTTGATGATGCCGAGAACGACATCCTTTGCCGAGACGCCGCGACCAAGCGCGCCGATGACGGTCACGCTCATCGTTCCCGGCTTTGTCTGGGAGAGGGTCTGCGTGGCGAGGACATGCTCCACTTCGCTCGTCCCAATTCCAAACGCCAGAGCGCCGAAAGCGCCGTGAGTCGATGTGTGGGAATCGCCACAGACGATCGTCATTCCGGGTTGGGTGAGACCCTGCTCGGGGCCGACGACATGGACGATTCCCTGGCGAGGGTCGTCGATT
Source organism: Acidimicrobiia bacterium (assembly GCA_030598905.1). GTDB lineage: Bacteria > Actinomycetota > Acidimicrobiia > Spongiisociales > UBA5794 > JAUVPA01. Next base: position 1,389 of record JAUVPA010000082.1, on the reverse strand, counting down.
CCGTAGAGCGTGATCCCGTGCCTCTTGCAGTTGTCGATCAGGGCATCGATCTGGCGACGCGACAGCGGATCGATGATGCCCAGCGCCCTGTTGGTTGTCGGGACACCGTGGTCGACGGTCGCCATCGTCAGGTCGGGTCGTCGGACGCGTCGACCTGCAGCCTCCAGGCCGGCGAAAGCCTGCGGCGACGTCACCTCATGCACGAGGTGGAGGTCGATGTAGATGAGGCTGGGGCCATCGTCACGTGCGGAGACGACGTGTGTGTCCCACACCTTCTCGAACAGCGTCTGCGCAGTCATCTCGGCCGATTGTCGCGATCGACGGGATCATAAGGAGGTCGCCGTGCCAGGAAGTCTCGAGTCCCAGGCCCGCCGAGGAGTCGTAGGGTTGCTCAGGTGACGGTCATGATTCTCTTCGCCCTGGCATCCATTGTGTTGAACCCTCCGTTCGCGCGAGCCGAAGCGACGGCGATCGAGGCCGGCCCACCATTTGTCATCGAGTTCACCGTTGAGATGGCGGACACGGTGGGTGCGGTGCTCGTCAGGCCGGTCACTGTCTCGGGCGAGCTCGAGCCGATCGCGATGGTCGACCAGGGCGATGACACATGGGTGGGGATCGTCACCTTCGCCAACCGCGGAGAAGTCCTCATCGGGTTCGAGGCCATCGAGCGAGGCGGCGACTCGTCCACTCTGACGTCGCTCTACTCGCTGCCGCAGCTCGGAGTCGACGTAGCGCTGGTAGACGGGGCGTCCACAACAACCACGATCACGGCCGGACGCTCCCTCCCGGCGGGGATCGGCTGGCTCGCCGTCGGGGTGGTGCTGCTTGTCGCGGCGCTCCTGTTGATCGCCATATGGGCGAGCTCCGAAAACGAAGACGATGAGGACAAGGAAGCCGCTGACCCTTCCACCTGAGAACCACACATGTTGCTGGCCCAGGCACATGACAAAGTCACTACAGCCGATCTGATCGTTGAACGCTGAGGGGGGCTACTTGCTCCGTCGCTTGAGGAGGGCGATGGCAGCGCCGAGGGCGGCAGCCGAGACGACGACTGCGATGCCGGCGAGAGGTGACGGTCTCGGAATGCGAGGGCCGAGGCTGACCGGGCGTTGGAACTCCAGAATGGGCCACCCGCGCTCCTCGGCGATCCGGCGCAGCTCCTTCTCTGGGTTCACCGCTACCGGGTTGCCCACCACCTCCATCATGGGGAGGTCGGTGGCGCTGTCCGAGTAGGCATACGAGCCCGTCAGTTCGATGCCGCGCCGCTCGGCGACGTCGGCGATCGCTTCTGCCTTGCCGGGTCCCATTGCATACACGTCCATCTCAGGCAGATATCGGCCCTGGGCGTCGGTTTTGACTCGGGTGGCGATCACGTTGGGAACACCGATG
>JAUVPA010000157.1 GCA_030598905.1 Acidimicrobiia bacterium | reverse complement strand
CCGTTGCCGCCATCGGCGATCACGTCCAGTTTGGCAAAGGCATCCTGATCCACAACCGACAACAGGTGATCTATGTAGCCAGACGTGACATCGCGTCGGCGGGCAAGTCCCCGATCGACGACCGGGTCCGGCGGTGCCTCGGCGACGGCCTTGATCTCGGCAAGACCCGAGTCGGCGCCGACGGGGGCAGCACCGGCGAGGCAGAACTTCATCCCGTTGTATTGCGGAGGATTGTGTGACGCCGTGATCACTATCCCTGGAAGGTCGAGGCTTCCGGATGCGAAGTAGAGCATGTCGGTAGTGATCTCCCCGAGATCGACGACGTCTACACCGCGAGACGTGATGCCGGCCGTGAGACCGGCGGCCAGATCAGGTGACGATGCGCGGCAGTCGCGCCCGATCATGATCGTCGCGGTCTCGGCGAACTCGGCGAATCCGACACCGATGCCGTACGCCATGTCCGCGTCGAGCTGGTCAGGAACGATTCCGCGGACGTCGTATGCCTTGAAGATCTCGGAAAGGGACATGGGTGAGCGATTCTATGGACCATCGAAGGCCCAGAGCCCAAACCGGTTGCTCTCTATCATCCACCGACCGCCATGACCACTCCACCCGAGCCGCTACAACACGACGACGGCGTTCCCAGCGTCTCAATCGTGATCCCGGTGCACAACGAGGCCGGCTACCTGCCAGGGGCACTCGAGGAGCTGTTCGACGAGCTCGAGTCGGTCCCCGCCACCGTCTCCGTGCTGATCGCAGAGAACGGCTCGACCGACGCCACAGCCGATGAGGTGCGCAAGGCGATGGATTCGCATTCGAATCTCGGCATCCTGCAGCTGCCCGATCCCGATTACGGCGCCGCCATGCGCCAGGGATTCCTGCACACATCAGGCGACTGGGTGATCAACTTCGACATCGACTACTTCTCCGGCGAGTTCCTGAGGACGGTGCTCGTGACCACGGACCGCGCCGACATCATCCTCGCTTCGAAACGCGTCGAGGGCGCAGACGACCGCCGCGGGGCGACGCGGCGCCTGGCGACCTGGGCCTTCAATCTGATCCTTCGACTCGTCCTGAAATCCGGTGTGTCCGACACGCACGGAATGAAAGCGCTCCGGCGGATCGTCGTCGATGACATCGCTCCTCGCGTGGTCTCGACCCAGGACCTGTTCGATACGGAGCTGGTCGTCCGCGCCGAGAGGGCGGGCTACCGGATCGTCGAGGTACCTGCCGTCGTCGAAGAGAGGCGGGAGACGAGCTCGAGCATCTGGAAACGGGTGCCGCGGACGCTGCGGGGGGTATGGAAGATCCGGCGCGACCTCAACAAGGACGAGCCCGTCACGGACTCGGCGTGAGCACGCCCTCTTCGTCGCCGGCCGCTCGCAGCGACGATCGGAACACGACGTCTCGGTAGCCGGCGAACTTGGGTATCAGGATGACGATGGCAGCCGCGACGTAAGCCAGGTTGGCTTGGGCCGTCGACAGCGGCCCCCATACGAGATCGGCGACCCAGAGGATCGCCTCGGTCGCTCCCCACGCCAGCAGGTTGACGAGGTAGAAGTTGGCCGTCTCCCGACCTGTGACGTTGCCGTCGAGGCCGAACGTCCAGCGTCGGTTCAACACATACGAAACGAAGGTCGTGATGCCGAAGGCCCACGCAACGGCCCAGAACCACGACCAGCCGACGGCAAGGAACAAGTTGAAGAGCGCAAACGAGAGTGCGGTGTTGAAAACGCCGACAGCACCGACCTTCAGGAACTGTCCGAACGATTCCCGGTTCAGAAAGCTCCGCAGATAGCCGGTCACGCCGCCTCTTCGGGAACGGCCGATTCATGCTGGCGGCGTCTCCGCCACCAGAACCAACCGCCGAGCCCGAGCAGTGCTGCGATCGTGAGGACCATGCCCATGTTCTCGACCGATGTGTTCGAGAACTCGAGTGTTACGTCTTGTTCGGTCGGAACGACGATCATCAGCGACGGTGCTGCCCGATAGGGGCCGTCCGCTCCCGTCGCCTCCCAGTTCGGGAAGTACGACACCTTCACGAGGTGGGGAACTCCCACCGCGGTCGTCCGGAACGAGATCCGGTTGTCTTCGACGACCACGTCGCTCACCTCACCACCTGCGCGGAGGGGTACGAGCCCGCTCAGTCGGTCGTCCACTGCGTCCACGCGACGCCAGTCGTCCGGCCCGGAGGCGACGAGCCATTTGTCGAGATTGACCGTGTCGTCATACCACTCCAGCGAGGCATCGACGATGTCTGCCTCACCGTCCCAGACGGCAGGTTCGAAGCGGCCGACGTCCACAAGGTCGCTCGGCGGAAGCTCGAAGATCGTCCACGGAGGCGCCTCCCCGATGACGGGCCAGCCGTGTTCGACCGCCTGCTCGGTCGCTTCCGGTGTGTATGCGACGTAATACCGCACGGCGTAGACACCCAGGTGGTCCTCAGCGCGCTCGAAGTTGATGCCGACGTGATAGTTGAGGCCCCGGACGGGGTTCGAAGGGCGCAGGCTCACTTCGGCGGCGTTGAGGAAGTGGAACGGCGTGGTGAGGGAGGTCTCGAAGAACAGCCCCTCCTGTGAAGGGTGGCCCTCACTCCAATAAGGAAAGAGCATCAACGCCATCGGCGTCCCGTATTTGTTCATCTCGCTGTTGGCCTCCCACATGATCCTGCCGGGTGGAAGCCCATCGACGGTCTGCATCAGGGCGTCGTACTCAGGCCAGACCTCTTTGCCTTCATAACCTTCGTAGTTCCAGCGCGCCCATCCGGGAACGTCGTGGATGGCGACGGCGGTTGCGACGAGGAGGAGGAGTCCCACAACAACAGCCCCCGCGATCACGTTCCTGCCGCGTTGAGGGAACCTTCGCGCCAGCTCGACTACGGCGAGGCCAAGCGCCAGACCGGCAAAGACGAACATCCCGTAGTACCAGTAGGGAAGAAGGCGGGCGTTGTAGAGGATCGTGAAGTCCAAACGGGCGATGACGAGGTAGCCGACCAGCGGCACGATCGTGAGCCACAAGAGCACGACAACGTCGTCTCGCCGAAGCGATGTCCATATCAGTCCGATCACGCCGACAACGAAGATGGGGATGAACTCACCGGGGAACGGAGAACCCGGATTGGTATCACCGACGATGTTCTGGACCGGAAACCAGCCCATGTCTGTCGTCATTCCCCCCAGGACACGGATGGCGAAGGGCAGTGCCCAGAAGGCGGCGACGGCAAACCCGAGACCCCAGGACGATCCCAGTTGTCGGGAACCACCGCGGCGCAACAGCAGCGGCAGCGAGACGATCACGACGACCATCGTTGTCACGATGTGGCTCAACGCCGTCAGCGCCAGGACGACTCCTGCGAGAGGACTGAATCGGCGCCCTTCCCGGGTGTCTCGGGCGACGAGACCCAAATAGATGAGAGACAGAGCGAACGACCAGGAGAACGAGAACTCCCCGGCGAGCGTCGACTTCATGTTGGCCCCGAAGATCGAGAAGCTCTCCATGAACACGAAAACGCCGCCGGCGAGTCCGGCGATCGCGGAGACGATTCGGGCGAAACCGAGGAGACGGACGAACAGGTAGCTGGCGACCGGCAGGGCAACAAGCCCGGCAATGCTCACGAGCTTGAAGGCCACTCCATAAGGGATGACGAGGTCGAGTGCCACCGTCGCGAGTGCCGGAAGAGGGAAATAGAAGTACAGAGCGGGAAACCCGGCGTACCAGTCTTGACTCCAGCCGAAGATCTGTCCTGAAGGCAGAAGTGATTCGCGCAGGATCTTGGGGAGCAGGACGTGAGCCCCCATGTCGCCGCCCGTCGGCGTGGTTGCCGACAGGATCTGGGGGAAGCTGATCAACGACCCGCCCCGGCCGATCCCGCTAAGAACTCCCGACATGATCAAGAGGATGAGGAGCGTGGGCGCCGCGATGAGAGCGACGATCAACCAACGCGGAACCGAGGCGCGTTTGCGCTGCGGCGCTTCGGCCTGAGCAGGCGCATCCGACGGCGACTTTGTGGTGACGGACACGACAAGCGAGGCTAGTAAGAGATCCCGCTTAGACCGGAGTTGCTCTCCTCGTTCTTGCGTAAATGCGCGGCGATATCCGCCGGCTGGCTACGCAAGAACGGGGGCTTCAGCTACTGGCGAGATCGACGACGGCGTCGAGAGCCAGCTGTTCACCATCACGATCCCACCACTTGGACTCGCACCGGTGACACGAACAAAACAGAACCTCGGTCCCGTCCGGCAGCGTCAACTCGATTTGAATGACCGTCTGCTCGCCGCAGGTCGCGCAGCTGAGGCCGGTCGTGGACACATTCCTACCCATAGGACCTCACATCGTACAACAAATCCCGCCTATCGACTACCAATTGTGGCTGTGTGCGCGCGGTGCGTAGCAAGGACAGGCTCATTGTGATGCCGCCTCCATCGCCTCCGGCAGGTCCTCCATCTTCCCGAGGTACTTGGAGCGGCGTTTGCCGTCCTCGGTCCAATAGGCGTACCAGTACGGACCGTGCGG
>JAUVPA010000036.1 GCA_030598905.1 Acidimicrobiia bacterium | reverse complement strand
GGATACCAGAAGATCCCGAGCGCGACTTCATGGTGTCCTTCTTCTTCAACTGGGCGTTGCCACCCATGCAAAGCGGGCCCGATCTGTTGGTTCTCTCGGCCGAATTGGCAGGTATGGGTGGTGTCGACCTGCCGATCGAAGCCTCGGCCGTCGACTCGTTCGGGATGTTCGCCGACGGTGAAGAGCGGAGGCTTTCGCTTGTCGGAAAGCTCGACATCTCGCTCGTCGACCTCATGTTCCGCCAAGACGCGATGTGCGACGTCCTCGATCGCGTGCACTCGGTGAGCATGTACCTGGTTGAACAAAGCCCACAGTGGACGGCCTAGAGGAGACCGACGGTCGGCCCATCGTTCGGCACCGAGCGGGTGCTGCAGACACCGCTATCGACCAGGTCGTGGTGGAAGCGCCGATGGAGATTCTTCTGAGTGGTGTGCCGCTCGCCGTCATCATGCGAACTCCCGGCTCGGACGAGAATCTGGCACGTGGTTTCGCGCTCACTGAGGGAATCATTCTCCGGCCGGACGAGCTCGCCGCCGTCGCCCGTCTCGGCAAGGGTGAGGACGCCAGATGGGAGTTGATCCTCAGCGATGGCGTATCTGTCGACCCCGAGCAATTCCGGCGCAACCTCTACGCGACCTCTTCATGCGGAATCTGCGGCAAGGCCTCGATCGACGCCGTACGGGTTGCGGCCAAGAAGCCGCCTGCCGTCGACATCTCAGCAGAGACCCTCACGTCCTTGCCCGGAATGATGCGAGAGGAACAAGCGGCCTTCGATGAGACCGGAGCGCTTCATGCTGCTGCGTTGTTCTCTCCCGAGGGAGAGTTGATCTCGATAGCGGAAGATGTCGGAAGGCACAACGCAGTGGACAAGGTCATCGGCGCGGTGTCACGCACATCGTGGCCGGTCACAGGAGCGTTGATGGTGTCTGGGCGGGTCTCCTTCGAGATCGTCCAGAAGGCCGCTGTCGCCGGCATCGGTCTCGTCGCCGGAGTTTCCGCTCCCTCCACCCTTGCGATCGACCTTGCCCAAGAACTCGAAATGACCGTGGTCGGGTTCCTGCGCGGCGACGGATTCAACGTCTACGCGGGTGCGATCAACGTTCTTGCGTAAATCACCGGCGCATAGCGCCGGTGATTTACGCAAGAACGGGCTCGGGAGCCTTGCTGCGGACCAGGATTCCGCCGCAGGAGGCGTTGGCGGTCACCAGGAGCACCGGAGCATCCTCTGCCGCGCCATCGGGATCGGTTGTGTTCTGTGCCTCACCGGCAAAGGCGCTTCGCTCCATCTCGACGCGCCAGGTCGACGGCACGACGACATCGATACCGCCCATGATCGCCTTCAACTCCAGGCGAGCCCCGTCGACGATCGTCGCCTCGGTGAGATCGAGCTCCACGCCTCCCATGAACGCCATAGCGGAACCCGATTGGAGCGTGTCGGACTTACTCGAGAAGTCCACGCCGCCCATCGCAGCCAGAACCGAGAACGAGTCCGATTCCGGGTCTCCATACTGTGGTGTGATCTTCTTCACGATGAACGCTGCCGTGACCAGCAGCACATTGAGCACCGTGATGGCCAGGAAGATACGGCGCAGAATCTTCATCACATCAAACTACCAGGCGCTGTCCTCGCCACGAAAGTCGCCGGACTCGATCCGCGAACCCGAAGGCGGGTCACCCTGGAACACGTATACCCATGCCTCTACGTCCGGAACCAGTAGGCGCACACGTTGGCGCATGAACAGCGACGTATGGGGAAGGCCGGGATCGCCCTGCTCGAAGAAGTCGATCGTGGCGAACGTCTCTGAGTCCACCTCGTATAGCTCACCGAAGACGGATCGGTCCGCTTCGATCACGAAGCCGGGGTACCCGCCCAACGCGTAAAGCGAACCACCAATTGAGCATTCGGAGATGAAACGCATCGAACCACGGACGCCGATGTGATCCTGAGCCCCATGACTCGAAAGCAAGGTTCCGTAGACCGCCAATAGCTCGCTCACGTCATCGAACCGCCTCGTACGGGACTTCAGTCTCGGGGATGGCTTTCATGGGTCGGCGAGCGTAACTCCACCGTACGGTGATGACGGCGAGTGCAAGGCGCTAGTTTCTGCAACCGAACGCTCGCACGGCGGGTTCTTTCATCGACATGGAGACAGCCCAACTCGCGCTGACAGGCGCCCTGGCCGAAGACCTGGACGCGGCGTTCCCTGATCTCGTGCGCTCTCGCCAGGATCGGCTCTACAGCGGTGTGCTGCGGATCGTGCGCCATCACGCCGACGCTGCCGACATCACTCAGGAGACGCTGATCCGGGCCTATCGGGCTCTCCGCGGATATGAAACCAACCGGATTCAAACGCTGCGCCTCGACGGCTGGCTGTGGACGATCGCTCTCAACCTGTGTCGCAACAGAGCAAGGAACGCCCACCCGCTGCCGAGCAACGTACCCGACACTCAGGATCCGGGACGGGGCCCGGAGGCGGAAGCGATCGATCGCACAGGGACTGCGGCGTGGGATGAACGCCTTGCCAAGCTGACCGGTCCGCAGCGAAACGCCGTTGTGCTTCGCCACGTCGTTGGACTCTCCTATCGCGAGATCTCGGAAGCCTCGGGTCGACCAACGGGGACCGTGAAAGCAGATGTGCACCGCGGCCTCGACCGATTGAAGAAGTTGTTCGAAGCGGAGGCAATGCGATGAACGAAACGATCGAAACTGTGCTGCAAGGACTCACCAAGAAAGCGCCCACATCCGTCTACGGAAACGTGATGGTGGGTACCGGCCTGTGGGACGAATACGCAATCGTCGATGGGCCCATCGAGTCCATGTACGTGGCGTGGAACCCTCGCGGCATCACGACCTGTGTTCCCGTTTCGATTGTCGGCGACGACGCCGACTTCGAATCGCGGCACCCTCGCTCGTCGAGGAGGGGGCAGCTCCCGAGTGCCCTGGCATCGAAACTCGATAGAGCCCTCGATACGGGCCGCCTGGGTGCCGTGCCCGTCGACCTGTCGTCGCTCGGTGATTTCCAGAAAGCCGTCCTTCGCAAGTGTGCCGAAATCCCGCCGGGAGAGATTCGTCCCTACGGATGGATCGCCACCGAGATCGGCAACCCGGGAGCCGTTCGCGCCGTGGGCAGCGCCCTTGGGCGCAATCCGATCCCCATCCTCATCCCATGCCACCGGGTTGTGCGCACCGACGGGAGCATCGGCAATTACGCGTACGGCCCGCAGATGAAGCGAGATCTGCTCACCTCCGAAGGCCTCGACCCAATAACCATCGAGGAGAAGGCGCGCCGCCATGTCCGGTTCACCGGCAGCGACACGACCTTGATCTACTGCTACCCCACGTGTCGGCATGCCCGGCGCACGATGGAGCAGCACAACGTCGAGTTCCGCTCCAGCAGCGAAGCCGAAGCTGCCGGCTATCGAGCCTGCAAGGTGTGCCGACCGGCTGCGTGACGGTCCGCCCGTCGGCTATCGGCATTCTGCAAGCCAACAGCTGATGGCCGAATGCCGATAGCCTCAACTCTATGGACCTCGTCGAGACGATTCGCGAGTCGGTGATCGGTTCGCACCAGACCGTTCCCGGACCTTTCGGCCGGCGCCGGGTCATCTATGCGGACTACCCCGCCTCGGGCCGGTCTCTCACGTTCATCGAGGACTACATCCGCGACGTCGTCCTCCCCCTCTACGCCAACACCCACACCGAGTCATCGAGCACCGGTTTGCAGACCACCCGGTTGCGTGAGGATGCCAGACAGATCATCAAGAAGGCGGTCGGTGGCAACAACGACGACCACGCCGTCATCTTCGCCGGATCCGGAAGCACGGGAGCCATCGACAAGATGATCGGCATCCTCGGGCTGCGAGTCCCCGCCGCGCTCAGCGATCAATACCCGATTCTCGAAGCGATCCCGGCCGAGCAAAGGCCGGTTGTGTTCATTGGACCATACGAGCACCACTCCAATGAGCTGCCGTGGCGGGAGTCGATCGCAGATGTCGTGACCATCGATGAGGACGGTGACGGCCATGTCGACCTCGAGCACCTCCAACGAGAGCTCGCACGCTACGAGCAGCGCCCGCTCAAGATCGGGAGCTTCAGCGCCGCCTCCAACGTCACCGGCATCATCACCGACACCGAAGCCGTCGCATCGCTGCTCCACCAGTACGGCGCTCTCTCCTTCTGGGACTTCGCCGCGGCGGCGCCGTACGTCGCGATCGAGATGGATCCCGCCGGCGATGATCTGGGCTACAAAGATGCTGTCTTCATCTCGCCTCACAAGCTCATCGGAGGACCCGGAACACCTGGGGTTCTCGCCGCGCGACGCGAGCTCTTCACCAACCGTGTACCGGCAGTTCCTGGTGGAGGCACCGTCTGGTTCGTCAGCGGAACAGACCACGGATACCTCGAAGATGTCGAGCACAGAGAAGAAGGCGGAACACCAGCCATCGTCGAGTCGATTCGTGCCGGCTTGGTCTTTCAGCTGAAGGAATCGGTTGGGACGGAACGGATCCGCGAGCTCGAGGAGTCGTTCATCCACCGAGCGATTGCGTCGTGGACCGAGAACGAGAACATCGAGGTCCTCGGGAATCTCGACGCGGACCGCTTGTCGATCGTGTCCTTCGTCGTGCGCAACGGGAATCGCTACCTCCATCACAACTACGTCGTGGCCCTCCTCAACGACCTGTTCGGCATTCAGGCTCGCGGAGGATGCTCGTGCGCCGGCCCGTATGGCCACCGCCTCCTCGGCATTGACGATGAGACCTCTCGGGCCTTCCAGGAGGTAATCCGCCGAGGCTGTGAGGGCATCAAGCCGGGCTGGGTGAGAGTCAACTTCAACTACTTCATCAGTGAGGCAGCCTTCGACTACATCATCGAGGCCGTGCAGCTCGTGGCCGTCGACGGCTGGAAGTTGCTGCCGAGCTACGCATTCGACCCCGACACCGCCCTGTGGAATCACGCCTCGGGCCGCGGTGAGGCTCCGTTGCGCCTCGACGACGTCGACTACTCCGCAGGGACCATGCAGTACGAGTTCAGCGTGGACGATGCCGGCGACGACCGGCTCTCTCGGTATCTCGATGAAGCGCGAAAGGTGCTGAGCGAGGCCCGCATACCGGACGAAGTTCCGGTGCTGAAGCGAAGCCACGACTTCGAGAACCTGCGTTGGTTCACCCTGCCCGAAGAGGTCGCCACCGGCAGTTGATGGTGCGTGACCTCTTTGCCTACCAACCGTTTGTTTGGTAACTTCCCTCGATCCAACCCATAGCGACCCGCACGGGTCCGGGAGGAGTTGAATCGATGAGAAATAGACTTCGTGGCGTATTCCTGTTACTTGCCGTGTTCGCCCTCGTGGCGGCATCGTGTAGCAGCGACGACGCAGACGACACGACCACGACTGCGGCGGCCGCGACAACAACAACTGCCGCTGCCACCACGACAACAGCAGGCGGGACCGACACCACTGCGGCGACAACAACGACGGCGGCAGAGATCGGTATCGAAAGCAACCCGGATGAGGGAGTGACGGACTCCGCGATCAAGCTGGGTTTCATGGGTGACATCACGGGCCCGACGGCCGCGACCCAGCTGTTCTTCGAGCGCGGGATTTCCTGTTATCTGGACTTTGCCAATAGCCAAGGTGGCGTCGCGGACCGAGAGTTCGAGCTGTTCACCGAGGACGACGCGTTTTCGGTGGAAGACGCCGTGGTCAACTTCCAGAAGCTCGTCGAGGACGACCAGGTGATCGCGATCCTCGGTCAGGGCGGATCGCACATCATGAGCGCTATCGACGTGGACGTCGCCGACGCCGGTGTTCCGTTCATCGGACCCCAGCAGACGATCGACATCCAGTTCGCCAACCCGTACGTCTTCAACGTACTGGCGCATTACGGGGACCAAGCTGACGTAGCCGTTGCACGCATGATCGAAGATGTTGGCGGAGCGGAGAACCTCGTTGTCGCATCGATCGGCCTCGAGGTGGCATCCGGCCTGGAGTGGGGTGTCTACGTCAAGGACACAACCGAAAAGCTGGGAGCCACATACACCGAGCACATCAACGTGCCTATCACAGGGACTGAGGCAGATGCTCAGGTAATTCGGATCGAGGAACTCATCGACTCCGACGGTCTGAACTACTTGGCGCTGCACGGATCCCCGGGAGCGGCACTCCGCGTGCTCAACTCGATGGATGCAGCCGGAGTTGATCTGCCGATCGGCGGCATCTTCGCAACCATCGCTGAGAACGTGTTCATCGAGGGACCGGCCGATCTCATCGACACCTTCTGGGGAGTGCACACGTACACCCCCTCCAACGTGTCGACACCAGGCAATGACGAACTCAACGCGTTTGTCGCAGGCACCGCCTGTGAGGAATTCGCGAGCAACGTGAACTTCGTCGGCGGTTGGGTTGTCGCCAAACTGGCCGTAGAGGGCGTCAAGCGAGCGGCCGCCGACGGCACGCTCGGGCGCCAGGTACTGGCCGACGCCATCAAGCGGATCGACGACTTCGACACCGGGGGCCAGAGCCCGGCTCTCTCCTGCACGCGGGAGGGCTCGCACTGCGGCGCTGCCGCACGCCCATACGAGTGGGACGGCACCGGTCTGCAACCTGTCGGCGAATTCGCGGATTGGTCAGACACACTCGACCTCATCTACGGACTGGGCTAGTCGAGACATATCGAGACATGAGAGTGTGCGGGGGTCGTTGAGTCCCCCCCACACACTTGCCGAGGCAAGCGCCGGCGCAGCGAAGGACGGGCAGTGGAGAAGTTCATCGAGTTGACGTTGAGCGGAATCGCAATCGGCTCGGTGTATGCGCTCGTTGCTCTCGGCTTCGTCCTCGTCTTCAAGGCGACAGACGTCCTCAACTTCGCTCACGGCGAGTTCATGATGCTCGCCGTATTCCTCTCACTGACGCTCCTGGTCTCCTGGGGGCTCAACTTCATCGTCTCCGGGATCGTCATCGCTGTCCTCATGGCTGTGCTGGGTCTCGTCATCTTCTTCCTGGTGATGAAACCACTGGTTGGCCAACCCCTCTTTTCCGTCGTCCTTGTGACAATCGGCATCGCCATCATCTTGCGCGCCGTCGTGCTCATCACCTACGGACCGGTGGAACGCGGCCGGATCAATGTGCTGCCACAGGGGAGATTCGACATCGGCGATATTTCGGTGAGTTATATCGGGATGATCCTTTTCGGCGTCAGCGCCATCAGCGTCCTGGCGTTCCTGTGGTTCTTCAACCGAACGCGAACGGGTCTCCGCCTCAAGGCCGTTGCCGAGAACCTCGAAGCCGCTTCGGCGATGGGAATCAGCGCCGTCGCCGCATTCGCCATCTCGTGGGGCATTGGGGCTCTCATGGCCGGCGTCGCCGGCACCCTGTACAGCAATTTCACTCCTGTCATAGACACCAACTTGTCGGCGATCGGCCTGCGAGCATTCCCGGCGGCGGTTCTCGGCGGCCTCAATTCGATCGGCGGCGCCATCGTTGGTGGGCTCATCGTCGGAATCGTGGAGCAGCTAGCTGCGGGGTACCTCGGTGGTGAGTGGCGAGATGTCGTCGCTTTCGGATTGATGTTCGTCGTGATCATCGTCAGGCCGTATGGCCTCTTTGGCACGCCAGAGCTCATCAGGGTGTGAATCGATGAGCGGCAAATTCATCACCCGGTACCGCGAGGACCTCAAGCTCTTTAGGACGACGCCATCGCGCGTGATCGCTGTTTTGATCACCGCCCTTGCGTTGCTGGCGCCCTTCGCCCTCTCCTCCTCTTGGGACCCCCCACTCGAGTTTCCTTGGCGAGCGACGTTTTCCGCGGTAAACCTCGCGCTGGCATGGGCCATCGGTGCGGCTGCCTTCAACCTCCTCCTGGGTTATACCGGCCAGATCAGCATCGCGCACGCCGCGTTTCTGATCCTGGCTGCTCTGGTCGGCGCCATCTTCGGCCAGGCATCGGCGGGGCTGGGGTGGACGTTTTGGATCATCCTGCCGATGTGTGCGGCGGCCGGAGCGATTGTCGGAATGGGCGTCGGACTGCCGGCGCTGCGAATACGGGGCCTGTACCTGTTCATGGCGACGCTGTCCGTCCATTTCTTCGCGATCTTCATCTGGCGGCAATACCAGGTGCGGGCGGTTGGCTTCACCGGGGTGCGGTACTTCCCGCCGGAAGTTCCGTCCTGGCTGTTCTGGCTTCCCTTCATCGATCCCGACGAGAATGGTGAGTTCCTCATCAGGGGAAACTTCCGTTGGTATTGGGTGATGCTCGGTGTCGCGACATTCTGCATCCTGTTCATGGTGAACGTGTTGCGAACGAGAGAAGGCCGAGCATTCATTGCCGTCAGGGACAACGACGTCGCAGCATCCCTCTACGGAATCAACGTCGCTCGCACCAAGCTGCGGTCTTTCGCGGTGTCGTCGGCGATGGTCGCCGTGTCCGGGTGTCTCTTGGCATACTTCCTCACCGCCCGGTCGGATGAGTCGTGGTCGATCGAGATCATCCTCGACGTCGCGATCATGACCGTCGTCGGCGGCTTCAGCACAATCGTCGGAGGCGTGCTCGGTGCCTTCTTCTTCTTCCTGGCACCGATCATCTTCGAGTGGTTGCGGGCGGCTCCCGCACTCGACAACATCGGGTTCATCAACACATACGCAGCTCAGCTCGACCTGGCGATCTTTGGATTCCTCGTCATTATCGTCTTGGTCTTCAAGCCCGCGGGGCTCGCCGGCATTTGGGCCGATATCAAGAGGTACTTCCGGCAATGGCCGTACCGATACTGAACGAACCCACCCCGAACATACTCGAGGCCTCGAATGTGGAGGTCGTGTACAACGACTCCGTAGTCGCCTTGCGCGGCGTGAGCGTCGAAGTCCGCAAGGGTGGCATCACCACCGTCCTCGGTGCCAACGGCGCCGGCAAGACGACCCTTGTGCGCACGGTGACCGGGCTGCTGTTCGTCCACAAGGGCAAGATCCGTGAAGGAGAGATCAGGCTCAACGGGAAACGCGTCAACTCGTGGAGCTCGAACAAGATCGTGAAAGCCGGGGTGTGCCAGGTACCGGAGGGTCGCATGCTGTTCCCGACGCTCTCCGTTGAGGAGAACCTCATGGTCGGTGCGAGCACCAGGCGTGATCGGGGTCAAATCCAGGACGACCTACTCAGAATGTACGAGCTCTTTCCCCTGATCGCCGACCGACGCAAGGCCAACGCTGGACTTCTCTCCGGCGGGGAACAGCAGATGGTGGCGGTCGCCCGCAGCCTCATGTCCAATCCGTCGCTTCTCGTTTGTGACGAACTCTCCCTCGGCCTGGCACCCCAGATCACGAGGACATTGTTTGACTTGCTGCGCAGGCTCAACACGGAACAGGGTGTGTCCATCCTCCTCATCGAGCAGAACGCTCGCATGGCTCTGGAGTACGCGGACTACGGCTACATACTCGAGACCGGAAGAGTTGTGCTCGACGGAACGGCAGCCTCACTTCGTGAGAACGAGGACGTCCAGGAGTTCTACCTGGGCGGTTCGGCAGAGGCGCAGGCGGCGTACCAGTCGATCAAGCACTACAAGAAGCGGAAACGGTGGTTGTCATGAACGACGCCGTCCTTTCGCTGCGGAACGTGACCGTTCAGTTCGGCGGCCTGCGGGCATGTGACGACGTGAGCTACGACATACATCCTGGCGAGCTCTTTGCCATGATCGGGCCGAATGGCGCCGGCAAGACGACCGTGATCAACGCCATAACCGGTGTGTACTCCCCCGCAGATGGCGCGGTCATCGATTTCACAGGTGTCGACGGCAAGACACACAGTGTGCTCGGGCGAAAACCTCATGATGTCATCCGACTCGGCATCGGGCGCACGTTTCAGAACCTGGGACTGTTCGATGAGTTGACCGTCCTCAACAACCTCATGTTGGGGAGGTACATCCACCAGAGGTCGAACGTGTTCGCGGCCGGCCTGTGGCTGCCGAGCGCTATCAGAGACGAGCTGACGCAGAGAGTGGAGGTCGAGAAGGTAATCGACCTTCTGGAGGTCTCTGCCTACCGGAACGAGCGAGTGGGAGAACTCCCCTACGGGATCAAGAAGCGGGTCGAACTGGGACGAGTATTGGCACAGCGCCCTCATCTGCTACTACTCGACGAGCCCATGGCCGGGATGAACCTCGAGGAGAAGCAGGACATGGTCCGTTTCGTGCTCGACAT
>JAUVPA010000181.1 GCA_030598905.1 Acidimicrobiia bacterium | reverse complement strand
GTCCAAGGTAGAGACGCAGGCCGAAACCGACTATCGGGGAAGCCCCCTATGCCCCGTTCTTGATCCGAGCGCCCAAGGTCCATTGCAGATCCCAATTACGCCCAACCGCTGGCCGCCCTCGTCCTTCGCATCATGCTGAGTGGAGGTAGTCGACCGCGTCGAGTGAATCTCAGATCCGGCGGGAGATTCCGGTGTGTTCGATGATCGTGGCGGACATCTCTTCGATCGAGCGTGACGTGGAGTCAAGGTATGGGATGCCCTCGGCTCGAAAGAGCTGTTCGGTGTGGCGAATCTCTCGTTTACAGAGCTCGAGGGAGGCGTAGGCGCCGTCCGGGCGGCGCTGCAGCCTGACGGCGCGGAGGCGTCGCGGCTCGATGGTGAGCCCGTAGAGGCGCTCTTCATGAGGCCGGAGCGTTTCCGGGAGATCCAACCCTTCGTGGTCTTCGATCGACAAGGGGTAGTTGGCGGCGCGGATGCCGTAGTGCATAGAAAGGTAGATGCAACTCGGCGTCTTTCCCACGCGCGAGACACCAACGAGGATGATATCGGCCAGGGGGTAGTGCTCGACCCCGAGCCCGTCGTCCGTCATGAGCGCAAAGTCGACAGCGTCGAGCCGGAGCTGGTACCGGGCGACATCCCCGACCCCGTGATATTGGCTGACCTCGTTCGATGGCTCTTGGCGCAGCTCCTCTGCCACCTTGTCGAGCCACTCGGCAAAGAGGTTGATCACCATTCCATCGACCCCTGCCACGATGTCCTGGAGGCTCGTGTCGCTGAACGTTGTGAACACGATCGGCGGTGACGCGGAGCCGAGCGCGTCGATCTCGTCGACGACAGCGTGTGCCTTTTCCACTGAGTCCACAAAGGGTCGGATTACGTAGTCGGCCTCGATCTGCGGGAAGCGGCTGATGAGGCTGTGCGCAAACGCCTCGGCGGTCAGGCCGGTGTGGTCTGACACACAGACAACGGTGCGCCCCTGGGCCATCCCCGTCACAGACCGGCGTCCGTGCCGGCGAGATCGAGCCAGGTTTCGAGCACCGTGTCGGGGTTGAGAGAGATGCTGTCGAGGCCGATCTCGACGAGCCATCGAGCGAAATCCGGATGGTCTGACGGCCCCTGACCGCAGATACCGATGTATTTCTCTCGGGAGCGGCAGGCTCTGACCGCCATCTCGATGAGTTGTTTGACTGCGGCGTTGCGCTCGTCGAACAGGTCGGCAACCAGGGCGGAGTCTCGGTCGAGGGCGAGGGTGAACTGTGTGAGGTCGTTCGAGCCGATGGAGAAGCCGTCGAAGTGGTCGAGGAAGTCATCGGCGAGCAAGGCGTTGGAGGGAATCTCGCACATCATGATGAGTCGCAGGCCGTTGTGGCCTCGGGTGATGCCGTTGGCGGCGAGGACCTCGAGTACGGCTTCGGCCTCCGCCACGGTACGGACGAAGGGAATCATCACCTCGACGTTGGTGAACCCGAAGTCCTCGCGGACATGACGCAGTGCTCGACATTCGAGGGCGAAGGCATCGGCAAAGCCGGGATCTCGATATCGAGATGCGCCGCGGAATCCGATCATCGGGTTCTCCTCGGCCGGTTCGTACCGGTCGCCGCCGAGAAGGTGGGCGTACTCGTTGGATTTGAAGTCGGAGAGACGCACGATGACCGGTTTGGGGGCGAAGGCGGCGGCAATGGTGGCGATACCCTCTGCCAGCTTGTCGATGAAGAACGCGACCGGGTCGTCGTAGCCGGCGATTCGCTCATCGACCTGGGCCCGGAGCTCAGCGGGCAGGTCGGCGTAGTCGAGGAGGGTGCGGGGGTGGACACCGATGACATTGTTGATGACGAACTCGATGCGCGCCAGGCCCACTCCGTGGTTGGGGATGCTCGCGAACGAGAAGGCCCGTGACGGCGAGGCCACGTTCATCATGATCCTCGTCGGTGGCTCCGGCATGGAGTCGAGGAGGATCTCTGTCCGTTCGTACTCCACCCTCCCCCGATAGACATACCCGTCGTCGCCTTCGGCGCACGACACCGTCACCGTATCGCCGTCGCGCAAGACCCCAGTGGCGGTCCCGGTGCCGACAACGGCGGGGATCCCGAGCTCGCGAGCGATGATCGCGGCGTGACAGGTCCGTCCACCTCGGTTGGTTACGATGGCGGATGCTCGTTTCATCACCGGTTCCCAGTCCGGGTCGGTCATGTCGGCGACGAGCACATCACCTTCACGGACTGATTCCATGTCGGCCGGCGTGCGGACCACGCTGACCGTCCCGGTCCCGATCCTTTGTCCCACACTGCGTCCGACCGTGAGTACCTCGCCCCGCTCGAGGAGCCGATATCGCTCCAGGACCCGGCCGGTGTCGCGACTGCGCACGGTCTCCGGGCGGGCCTGCAGAATATAGATCTGGCCGTCGGCGGCGTCCTTTGCCCACTCGATGTCCATCGGCCGTCCGTAGTGTTGCTCGATTCGAACGGCCTGTCTGGAAAGTTCCTCGACCTCGGCGTTGGTCAACGAGAATCGTCGCCGCTCCTCCATCGGCACCGGGACCGTCCGTACCGGCGAATCGTCCTCGCCGTAGATCATGCGGTGCGTCTTCGATCCGAGGGTGCGCGAGATGACCGCCCTCCGATTGTCGGTGAGGTTCGGCTTATACACGTAGAACTCGTCCGGGGTGACCGAACCCTGAACCAGCAGCTCGCCGAGGCCGTAGGCCGAGGTTACGAATACGACGTCCTCGAACCCGGACTCGGTGTCGATCGTGAACACCACGCCGCTGGCGGTGCTCTCGACCATGCGCTGCACACCCACCGAGATCGCCACGTCGTCATGAGCAAAACCACGGTGAACCCGGTACGCGATGGCCCGGTCGTTGTAGAGCGAGGCGAACACCTGCCTCGCAGCGGTGAGGACGGCGTCGGCGCCACGCACATTGAGGTAGGTCTCTTGCTGCCCGGCAAAGGAAGCCTCCGGCAGATCCTCGGCCGTGGCCGACGACCGAACCGCCACCGGCCCCCCACCGACCTCAAGGCCGGCATAGGCCTCGACGACTGCAGCAACGAGGTCCTCAGGGAAGGGAGCGGCGAATATCCACTCGCGAATCTCCGCACCGGCCGCGGCCAGCTCTGCAACGTCTTCGACATCCAACGAGGCCAGCCGGACTCCGACCCGCTCGGTGAGGCTCGCTGCATCGAGGAAGGTGCGGAAGCCCTCAGCGGTCGTCGCAAAGCCGTCGGGCACCGAGACACCCAACCCGGTGAGGTTGGAGATCATCTCGCCAAGAGACGCGTTCTTCCCGCCGACCATTGGCACGTCGCCCATGGACAGCGTTTCAAACCAACGAATCAGATCGGGCACCGATCACTCCCAACTCAATTGGCAAGCAGCGTCTCAAATCCAAGGGGCGTGCACGTCGGGTCGGCAGAACGCGGATGTCCTCGTCTACTCGCTGCAAACGCGACGTCGGCGGGTCACATCGTGACACTCTTCACGCACACCGAGAGGACCGCCCCGATCGTCCGCTACGCCACAGCCCACTCATTGGCATTGTTCGGGTCGGCCAGCGAGTCATTCCCGTCCCGGTCGATCGCTTCGGGGAATCCGGGTCCCATCGTAGGTTCTATGGCCTAGTCTGCCCAATCTCCGGCCGACTCCGTGATTAAAGCCGCTGCGACACGGTTT
>JAUVPA010000125.1 GCA_030598905.1 Acidimicrobiia bacterium | reverse complement strand
GTCGGCGACCAGGACCAGTCGATCTACAAGTTCCGAGGCGCCGACATGCGCAACCTCATCGCGTTCGAGAAGGACTACCCCGACGTGCGGGTCATCCTGCTCGAGCAGAACTATCGCTCGACGCAGACGATCCTCGATGCCGCCAACGCCATCATCGACCACAACGGCGCACGGCTGCCCAAGCGCCTATGGACCGACAAGGGCTCTGGGGACCCCATCGTGTATTTCGAGGGGGAGGACGAGCACGAGGAAGCGGCATTCATCGCCGAGGAAGTCGCCGCCTACGAACAGGGCGGGGGCAGCCTGGCGGACGCCGCAGTCTTCTATCGAACCAATGCGCAGTCCCGGGTCATCGAGGAGCTCTTTGTTCGGTTCGGCATCCCGTATCAGGTTGTCGGTGGCATGAAGTACTACGACAGACGCGAGGTGAAGGACGCTCTGGCCTACTTGCGAGCCGTCGTGAATCCCGACGATGAGGTGGCGCTGAAACGGATCGTCAATGTGCCGAAGCGTGCCATCGGAGACACGTCGGTTGGCCACGTCGACCGATTCGCCGAGATAGAAGGAATCGGCTTCGTGGAGGCTCTCCGCCGTGGCGATGAGATCGAGCGTCTCTCGGCGCGGGCGCAGCGGTCGATTGCCGAATTCGTTGCCCTGATGAACCTCTTGTCCGACCGGGTCGCCGAGGGTCCGCGGGCCGCGATCGAGGCAGTGCTCACGGAGACGGGATACCTGGACTGGGTCCGATCGGAGCGAACGATCGAGGCCATGGGTCGCGAGGAGAACCTCAAGGAACTCGTTTCCGCGGTCGCCGAGTTCGAGGAAACGGGTCCTGCATCGATCGGTCCGGCGCAATGGCAGGAGCTCGACGGCGTTGGCAAGCTCGAGCTGTTTCTCGAGTCGGTATCACTCGTCGCCGACATCGACAGCATGGATTCGTCCTCGACGGTGACCCTGATGACCCTTCACAACGCCAAAGGACTCGAGTTCCCCCTTGTTTTCATCAGCGGCATGGAGGATGGCGTCTTTCCCCACATGCGCTCCCTCGGCGATCCCGCGGAGCTCGAAGAGGAGCGCCGGCTCTGTTACGTCGGGCTGACGAGGGCCCAGGAGCGTCTCTATCTGACGCGAGCGTGGCAGCGGAATCTGTGGGGTCAGAACCAGTACAACGGCCCGAGCCGATTCATCGGTGAGCTGCCGGGGCAGCTCATCGAGAAGCGCAAGCGGGCGAAACGAGTGTCATCGATGGAGGCGGCGGCTCCGGTGAAAACCGTCGAAGGTGACGACATCGGCTCGGGCGACCGCGTGCGCCACAGCCATTGGGGCGTCGGCACCGTGCAGGAAGTCGTTGGCGCCGGAGATCGAGCCGAAGCCGTCGTCCGCTTCGACGATCAGGGCGACAAACGCCTCCTCCTGGCCTGGGCCCCCCTCGAAAAGGTCTGAAAGCACGCGTCTGGCGTACCGCAGGCCGCTATTTGGGTCTGGCGTACGCAAGAGTGGAGAGAACGCCGCCCGGGTCGGTCGTCAGATCGTGCCAGGTGAAGCGGAGAGTGTGCCATCCCAAGGCCAGCGCCCGGTTCTGCTTCCTTCGATCGCCCCGAAACGACTCTCGGTCCATGTGGAATGCCTCGCTGTCGAGCTCGATCAGGACGCGGCGCTCCGGGTAGGCGAAGTCGGCCCTGCACACGAACTCCCCGTTGAGGTCTCGGAGCACGTACTGCGGTTCCGGTAGCGGGAGGCCCGACCGCTCTACGACGTGGCGGAACCGGTCCTCGAGTTCGCTTTCGGTGACGGAATCCCAGCGCAGCCGCTCCTGAACCAGCTCGCGAGCAAGTCGCACCCCGGTCCGTCCCGGCTTCGCAACGCGGCCGACAAACCGATCGACGTCGCCCACATCGAGAATCTGCTTCCTCAGCGCCGTATCGAAGCACGAAGCGGCCAGCCAGCGAGGTGCGCTGGCACACAGATCGACGATTGTGCGCGGCGGGGATGTCACCGGGATCCCATTCATGGTGTGTACGTCGGCGGCGATCAGGTCCTTCGACTCGTGGATGACGAACTCGCGATGGACTCGGTCCCATCGAGTGGTGATAGCTTCGATCGATTTGCCCTTGCGGCTGGTCATGCTCCAGAGGTAGGCCGCGGTCTGGTGAGAGGCAGCTGCAAGATGGCTGATAGACAGTACGGCCGCTATCACGTCGCGATTCCAACTCGGCGCGGAGCCGGCGACAGCGAACACGTCACGGTGGACACGCGCGTACAGACCTCGTTCTACGCGGTTGTGCACCGTGGTACGAGCAAACCCGCTGGCCATGGCCTGGTCCATGGTGAACGTCGAGTATTGCTCAGCAGCGACGGCCGCCAGCCGTCGATCCCGATGATCCATGGAACGACGGTGCCACTTCAACGACTCAGTTGGAACCCCTTCAAGTCTTGCGTACCGCAGGCCGGTATTTGGGACGGCGGTACGCAAGACGCGGGAGACACGGGGAACACGAGGGCCGGTAGCCTCCCGGCCATGCCGATCCGGATCCTCATCGCCAAGCCGGGCCTCGACGGACACGATCGGGGAGCCAAGGTGGTGGCTCGGGCGTTGCGCGACGCTGGCTGCGAGGTCATCTATACCGGCCTGCATCAGACCCCGGACCAGATCGCGCAAGCGGCCATTGACGAGGACGTTCACGGGGTGGGTTTGTCCACTCTTTCGGGCGCTCACCTCACCCTTTTCCCGAGGGTCATCTCTGCCCTCGAGGCCAGAGATGCCTCCGACATCGTCGTCTTCGGCGGAGGCATCATCCCGGAAGAAGACATTCCCGCCCTCGAAGCAGCAGGCGTTTCTGCCGTGTTCGGACCGGGGACCCATCTCGACGAGATCGAACAATGGGTCAAGGATCATCTGAAGGCAGATACCACCCAGGAGGAACCCGTTGAAGGTCCATGAGTACCAGGCAAAGGCGCTGATGGCCGCCCGGGGGCTACCCGTTCCGCTCGGCCGCGTCGCGACGACGGTGGATGAGGCCGTGGCCGCGGTTCGGCCGCTGGTGGAGGAATCGGGAAACCCGGTTGTTGTCGTCAAGTCACAGATCCACGCCGGGGGGCGGGGCAAGGGACGGTTCATCGAGCATCCCGATGTCCGCGGGGTGAACGTGATCACCGCCGGCATCGAAGGCGGAATCGAAGCGGCAGAAGGAGCCGTCCGCAACCTGGCATCACAGATGCTCGGATCCACCCTGGTGACCATTCAGACCGGCCCGGGAGGCAAGCAGGTCAGCAGGCTGTACATCGAACAGGGGATCGACATCGACCGCGAGCTCTACCTCTCGGTGCTTCTCGACCGCGCGACCAGCCGCAACATCGTCATGGCCTCGACGGAGGGTGGCACCGAGATCGAGGTCGTCGCCGAAGAAACACCGGACAAGATCCTGCGCGAGGAGATCGATCCGGCGTTCGGTCTCCTCGACTTTCAGGCCAACGACATCGCGGCCGGCCTCGGATTGGAGGGCGATGCCGCCCGCTACGGGGCCCGCTTCATGAAAGCTCTGAGTGCCGCTGCGATGGAACTCGACACCGACCTGGTGGAGATCAACCCTCTCGTTGTGACCAAAGACGGTCGGGTCATGGCGCTCGACGGCAAGGTGAGCTTCGAGGCGAACGCCCTCTACCGACACCCGGACGTCGCAGAGCTGCGCGACGTAACAGAAGAAGATGCCGCTGAACTCGAAGCTGGGGAGCACGGTTTGAGCTTCATCAAGCTCGACGGCGACATCGGCTGCATGGTGAACGGTGCCGGTCTCGCCATGGCAACGATGGACATCATCAAGTATGTCGGGGGAGAACCGGCCAACTTCCTTGACGTCGGGGGCGGAGCCGATCAAGAACAGATCGCTATGGCGTTCAAGATCATCACCGGGGATCCCAACGTGAAGGGGATCTTCGTGAACATCTTCGGCGGGATCATGCGCTGTGACACGATCGCCAACGGAGTGGTCGAAGCCGTCAAGGACGTGGGTCTCGAGGTCCCGCTGGTCGTGCGACTGGAGGGCACAAACGTGGAATTGGGTAGGCAGATCCTCGACGAGTCGGGCCTCGACCTGGTTTCGGCCACCGATATGAAGGACGGTGCGCGGAAGATCCTGGAGCTGAGCCGGTGAGCGTGCTCGTGGACGCGACGACCAAAGTACTCGTCCAGGGTATGGGAAAGACCGGCCGCTTTCATACGGACATGGCGATCGCCTACGGCACCAACATGGTCGGGGCCGTGCACCCTTCTCGAGCCGGCCAAACGGAGACCTTCACCGGCGAGACTGACCACTCCGGCGTTGTAGGGCGCGCCGACACGTACGACGTGAACGTGCCGATCTTCCGCTCGGTCGAGCAAGCGGTCGCCGAGACGGGAGCCGACGCATCTGTCGTATACGTTCCACCACCGTTTGCAGCGGACGCCATCATGGAGGCTGGCGCGGCGCATGTTCCCCTCGTTGTGTGCATTACGGAAGGCATACCGGTCACCGACATGGTGAAAGCCAATCGGTTCCTCGAAGACAAGCCGACACGTCTCGTCGGGCCGAACTGTCCGGGTGTGATCACACCCCAAGACTGCAAGATCGGCATCATGCCCGGCTACATCCACGATTCCGGACGAATCGGCGTTGTCAGCCGCTCCGGGACTCTCACCTACGAGGCGGTGCACCAACTCACCCAGGTCGGTCTCGGCCAGACGACAGCGATCGGCATCGGCGGTGATCCTGTCAACGGGACCGATTTCGTCGACTGCCTGACTCTGTTCAACGATGATCCGGCGACGGAGGGCGTGATCATGATCGGGGAGATCGGCGGCACTGCCGAAGAAGATGCTGCCGAGTGGATCGCGGCGAACATGACCAAGCCGGTTGCCGGATTCATCGCCGGCACGACGGCACCTCCCGGTAAACGGATGGGGCATGCGGGGGCCATCATTTCCGGCGGAAAGGGCACAGCTGAAGCCAAGATCGAGGCCCTGACCGGAGCCGGCGTTGTGATGGCTCCGACACCAACAGACATGGGTTCGGCGATGCTGGAGGCACTTGGTTGATCGCTGCTGCCTACCGCGCCGCACAATTGCGGATCGTCGACATCACTTCGGGGGTCGTGGAGCCCGGCCCACGAGTTGCCGCCTGTCCCGCCTGGTCGGTGATCGACGTGGTGCGACACGTCACGGGTGTCGCTGCCGATGTGGTGTCCGGCAATGTGAATGATTGGGGAACGGACTCGTGGACCGCTGCCCAGGTCGACTCCCGGGCTGGTTCCTCCCTGTCGGTGGTGACGGATGAATGGACCAGTCTGCTCGACCCTCTAGGCGTCATCCTCGACGACCCCGGTGACTGGGATGTTTCCGACGCAGTGCTGACCGCGCCGGGTGCAGTTCCGCGGGCATGGATGCCTAATGCCGTGCTCAACGACGGCACCCAGCACGAATGGGATCTGCGTAATGCACTCGGC
>JAUVPA010000168.1 GCA_030598905.1 Acidimicrobiia bacterium | reverse complement strand
CCCGGCCGCTTCTCTCCTTCGGCCTGTGCTTCGAGGGAGTCCGCCGTTTGAGCGAGCGCCTCCCCTCCAGTGACCGAGGCCGCCGCCAAGGCCCCAACGACGAGCAATCCTCCCGCCAGTGCTGCTGCGATGACTCTGCGCATATTGCACTCCTTTCTTCCTTCCATCGCTGCAGCCAGGTTGCGGGAGCCCGGTTCGGAGCCTGTGAGCGCCAGCTGAGAAAAGGATGAGAGGCATTGGCCATCAGGTAGGAAACGCGAATGGCCGACGGCGTGAGGACCTGCCCCTCGCGGAAGCGCCGGTAACGCCGCCCTCGCGGATGCGCCGGTAGCGCCGCCCTCGCGGCGCGCGTATCAAAGGGTCGGAATTTCGAAGCCGACCGTGGCACCTCGCGGGTTGCCATCTTCCACGAATACCGTTCCTCCGTGGTCCACGGCGATCTGCTTGACGATCGACAGACCGAGGCCCGATCCGGGCATCGCCCTTGCCTCGCTGGCTCGGTAGAAACGATCGAAGACTCGCTCTCGATCGCCCTCGGCGATTCCCGGTCCGACGTCACTGACGGCAACACGCCCACCATCGACACGAACCGAGATCAGTCCACCCTCAGGGCTCCACTTGTTGGCGTTGTCGAGGAGGTTGTCGACGGCTCGGCCGAGCGACAACGGCCTCGCCCGCACGGCAGCCCCGTTGCCGGAAACCTCGATGCTCCTATCGAAGCGGCGCTGTGCCCTCGCGACGGCATCGTCGACCACCGTACGCATCGACAAGTCCTCCATCGGCTCGTCCGCGTACCGATCCGTCGCCAGGTCGACGACCTCGCCGACAAGAAGTGACAGGGCCTCGACCTCCTCGGTTGCCGCCCCCAACAGCTGGTCGCGCTCTCGCCCCGGCAGGTCGTTACGCGCCAGCATCTCGACGTTCATCCGCAGTGCCGTGAGTGGCGTTCGCAGCTCGTGGCCAGCGTCGCGGACGAGGCGTCGTTGCTGCAACCGAGACTCCTCGAGAGCACCCAGCATCGTGTTGAATGCCTCGGCGAGACGACCCACTTCGTCTTTGCGTTCGAGTTCGATGCGTTCGCCGAGGCTCTGAGTCTCAGCGACATGCTCGGCCGCTTGGGTGAGGTCGTCGATGGGTTTGAGCGACGAACGGGCAACGACAAGCCCGATCACACCGGCAAGTGCCGTCCCGACGACCCCAATCGTCAGCAAGCCAATGGCTAGTCCCGAAAGGGTTTCGTCGACCTCGGTGAGCGGACGAGCGATCTGGAGAACGCCGATGCCGCCGACCTCGTCGCTGATCATGCGCACGTGGACGCCATCGATGCGTGCGTCTGTGAGGCGAAGGCCATCACCGATATCGCTCATCGTGACCGGAGGAAGCTCGAGGTCCTGGCCTTGCGGGGATACAACCTGGCCGTCTTCGAGTACGAGTTGGTAGTAGACCGTGTCGAATTGGGGCCCAGACCGGCCACCAGGAATGACGATTCCCGGTCGGGTGCCTCGAACGAACGGCCGAACGTCCTCAGCGGCGCGTTGGATGAGCGTCATGCGCTCCATGAGAGCGGCGTCGATCTCCGAACGAAGCTCGCGGCCGGTCACGAAGAATGCACCGAGCGACACGAGGACCACCGCCACGGCTACGGCACCGGCGGCGACGACGGCAATGCGGGTGCGCAGCGTCATCAGTCGGAGCGGAGAACGTACCCGACGCCGCGGACCGTCTGGATGAGCCGGGCCTTGTCGCCCGCCTCGGTCTTGCGGCGTAGATAGCCGATGTAGACGTCGAGCGAGTTCGAGGATGTGAAGAAGTCAATCCCCCAGATCTCTTCGTAGATCAGATCGCGCTCGAGCACGATTCCGGCGTTGCGCATGAGAAGTTCGAGCAAGTCGAACTCCGTCTTCGTGAGGTCGAGGGTTTCATCGTCGCGTGTCACGTGGCGCGTACCGAGGTTCATCGACACCCCGTCTGCGCTCAACACGTCGGTGACGTCGTTTGTCGAACGGCGCAGAAGGGCTCGCAACCGGGCAAGAAGCTCCTCGAGAGCGAAAGGCTTGACCATGTAGTCGTCGGCCCCCGCATCGAGACCGTCGACCCGATCGGCGACTTCCCCGAGCGCGGTGAGGATGAGGATCGGCGTGTCGTCCCCTCGGGCTCTGATACGCCGACACGCCTCCAAGCCATCCACGTGGGGCATCATCAGGTCGAGAACCACCGCGTCGGGAGCTCGCTCACTCATGGCTTGTAGAGCTTCGGCACCGTCGCTTGCCGTGGCCACGTCATAACCCTCATAGGTGAGGGCACGTTTGAGCGCGGTGCGCACCGAGGGGTCGTCTTCCACGACGAGGATGTGGTCCGGCATGATGATGAGACGATACGTCGCCCTGCTCAAGTTTCGATGAACGGAGCATGAGAGCCGGCTGAGAAGGATGCCGTCAACGTGTTCTCACGGGGTTCTTAAGTCGCTTTCAGCGTCGGCTCACACCGTTTTGGTTGACTACTGCCCAATACTCACCCCACCAGGAGTTGCTATGAAGAAACTGATGATCGGCCTGGCGGCGGTCGCCGTGTTTGTTGCTGCTTGCAGCAGCTCAGGAGGCGACGCGGTTGCAAGCCTCGACGACGCCGCCTCGGTCGGTGCGATCGCGGACGACGCCGCGACCGACGCGACCAATGAAGGAACCGACGAGGAATCGATCCTTGCCTTCGCGGCGTGCATGCGTGAGAACGGGATTGAGGAGTTCGAAGACCCCAATTTCAACGCCGATGGATCACTCGAGTTCGGGTTCAGAGGACAGGCCCAGAACGGTGACATCGATCAAGACACGATACGAGCCGCCTTCCAAGCCTGCCAGAGCCATCTCGAAGGTCTTGCCTTTGGGCCGGGGAGCATCGACCGGTCCGAGATCGAAGACAACCTCGTCGAGTTTGCCGCCTGCATGCGGAAGAACGGCTACGACATACCGGATCCGGACTTCTCGAGCTTCGGCCAGGGCCAAGGCCAGGGCGGTGGCGGCGGAGGTCCGTTCGGAGGCGACATCGACCCCAACGACCCATCCTTCCAATCTGCTCTCGAGGCCTGTGAGGACATCTTTGGGGGCGTCCGGTTCGGTGGAGCCGGAGCACGGGGAGGCAATGGCTGATGGAAACGCTCGACGACACGGCCCACGAGCCGCAGAATCAAACGACCATGACCGAAGACGGCAGGACATCCTCCCCGACGCCGGATAAGAAACGGCGATCGTGGGTGTTTTGGGTGCTGGGAGGCCTTGGCATCGCGGTCATCGCGGCCGGTGTCGTGTGGTTAGCCGGCTCGGCTTCCGACAGCACTACCGAAACGACAACCGAACTCAACACAGCGGCCGTCCGCCAGACCGACCTCGTGGTCATGACCAGCCTCGACGGAACCCTCGGGTACGGCGAAGGTGATCCCATCACGTTCCGGTCGTCGAACGATGGTGTCGACACCCTGCCCGGCGGGCTCAGCGGCATCGTGACAGCCGAGCCGACGGTGGGCGACTACTACGAGCAGGGCTCGGTCCTGTATGAAGTCAACGATCAGCCCGTGGTGATCCTGTATGGAGATACTCCCGCCTACCGGACCCTCAATACCCGATCATCGGACGGACACGACGTCGAGCTACTCGAACAAGCGCTCGTCGACCTTGGCTTCGACCCGGACGGCGACATCACCATCGACGAAGACTTCACATTCGCGACCCGCGATGCCGTGGAGCTCCTCCAGGAGTCGATCGGTGCCGAGGAGGACGGTGTTCTTGCCATCGGCGAGTACGCCTTCCTGCCCGGACCGCTCTACGTCGCCGAGTCCCTCGTGAACCTCGCCCAATCCGCTCAGTCCGGACAAGCTGTCGTCGCCACGTCTGCGGTCATGGGTTCAACGATCACTTGGCTCCCTCAGGAGGGTTCGATCATCGAACAAGGCGGAGTCCTCTACGCCGTCGACGACAGACCGGTCGTCCTCTTCTATGGCGAGGCCCCCGCATACCGCGCCATGTCGCTCGGCAATAGCGGCAGCGATGTCGAACAGCTCGAGAAGGCACTCGTCTCACTCGGATACGGCGATGCCGAATCACATCTCGTCGATGGTGTGTACGACGAGCAGACAACGGCGGCGGTCGTTGCCTGGCAGTCCGAAATCGGT